>JAJYDZ010000268.1:0-3295 GCA_021790415.1 Thermoplasmata archaeon
ATGCCAGGAAGATGGGAACAATGATAGACAGGAGACACAGGATCCTGACCGAAGAAGATATTAAGAAAATATCCTCAGTATACCACGCATGGAGAGGTGAAGGTAGTGAGTATGATGATATTCCCGGATTCTGTAAATCTTCAGATATTGAAGAAATCAGAAAGAATAACTATGTTATCACTCCAGGCAGGTATGTTGGTGCAGAGGTGGAGGAAGAGGACGTTGAGGAATTTGAAGAGAAGATGCAGAAACTTATATCTAAACTGAAGCTGCAGATGGAAGAAGGAGCAAGGCTGGATGAGGAGATAAAAAAGAATCTGGAGAGGATTGGATGGCAGATCTAGGTATCTCGGAGTTTACGTTTGGATATGCATTCATATCTGAGCAAATAAGAAAAAAATGGGGAAATGTTGTATCTGTACCTATTTTTCCAAGTTTAATCAAGGAAAGAAGGTTAGGATATGATGTTGAACTCCCATTGAAAGGTAAAACGTGCTACTATCAATTCAAAACCAGTGAGCTTTTAAAAAGTGCAAATTCTAAATTCATTAGAGATGGAACTTATTCAGGGGAATACTACAGAATTAAATTGCACAAAATGTTCAACAACAATCAGCATAGGATGCTTTGGAAATTATCACAAAAGGAAAAAAACACATATTATGTCGCGCCAGAGTGTACAGATCTTAAAGCCTTTAATGAAGCGTTTCTAAATGGTAAGGTAACGGATTATACAAGGTTAATTCCTTTGAAGAATTGCAATAATTATGCATACAGTGACAGTAATCAGCATTACATAACATATCAAGGGAGAAACCCAGCATTTCATCAGCATTCCGAAGTAAGTGAAAAGAAAGAATCGATATTGGGGAAAAATATTGGAGATTTATACAATGATATGGTAAAAGATTTTAAAACTATAGACTCTCAATTAAGCGATGAAATTATATCTAATGTTCTAGAACTTTCAAAATATTCTATCGATAAAAAATTACTTGACTCTGAATCACTCAATAATTTGTTAGTCAAAACTGAGACGACTTACGATAGGCTTTCTTTAGCAGCAACTACTTTATGGGCTTTACATGGGATTCTAATGGTACTGATTGGTGAAGATTCTAAAGGATAGGGTTGGACTGATGAACTATTATAAAGGTAATATCAAAAGATTGGACAACTGGGAGAAGTTAAAACTAAAGGATGTTTGTTCTCGGATTTTTAGTGGTGGAACTCCAAACACCAACAAAATAGAATATTGGAATGGTTCTCTTCCTTGGCTTTCTTCTGGAGAAACACGCAATAGACTCATTAGTAAAACAGAAAACACAATAACAGAATTGGGTGTTGCGAATTCCAGTACAAGACTGGCAAAGGCTGGAAGTTCCGTTATTGCATCAGCGGGGCAAGGACATACTCGGGGTCAAGTTTCTTACCTTTTGATTGATACCTATATTAACCAATCGATCATAGCTCTATTTCCAAGGGACGAAACGATGGATTCTAAATTTCTATTCTATTCACTGAACATAAAGTACGAGAGACTAAGACAAATTTCCGACGACCATAGTATCAGAGGAAGTATAACCACAAAATTATTGGGTGAAGAATTAATTGACGTTCCCCCAATCCAAGAGCAAATAGCCATAGCCAAAATTCTTTCCGATTTGGACGCCAAGTTCGAACTCAATCAGAAGATGAACAAAACCCTCGAAGCTATTGCACAGGCAATATTCAAGCACTGGTTCATTGACTTTGAATTCCCTAACGAAGAGGGGAAACCATACAAATCAAGTGGAGGGGTGATGGTTGATTCTGATTGGGGAGAGATACCTAAAGGGTGGGAAGTTAAGAGTATGGCAGACGTTACCGATATAATTAGAGGAGTCTCCTATCGAAGTGATCAATTGATTCCATCTGAAAACGCTCTTGTAACTCTTAAATCTATGCTGCGAGGAGGTGGCTTTACGAAGAATGGTTTTAAATCCTATTCGGGAGATTACAAAATAAATCAGCGGCTGAATTCACAGGATGTAATCATGGCATTTACTGATTTAACGCAACAAGGAGATGTTATTGGAAGAGTAGCACTTGTAGAAGATACAGCTGAATATAAAAATATTATAGCCTCTATGGATATCGGAGTCATCAGAGTCAGGGAGAATTTTCCTTATAAATTTTTCATTTATCAACTAATGAAATCTGATTCCTTTCATTCCCATGTATTAGCATATGTAAACGGAACTACCGTTTTGCATCTTAGCAAAGAAGGACCAGGATCTTACAAATTTTCTAGTCCTGAAATAGGCTGTTTAATTCGTTTTGAAAAGTTAATGTCTTTTTTATACGATAAAATTCGGAATAACTCTAAGCAGTTGGAGTTTTTAAAGCTAATTAAAGACCTACTTCTACCTAAATTAATGTCTGGCAAGATAAGAGTACCTCTGGAGGATTAAATGTCCAAGAGGATGACAGAATCTGATGTGGAGGATTTATTCCTTGACATTCTCTCAAATATAGGTTATTCCATTGAATTTGGGCCGGACATATCCCCTGGGGGAAAGGAGCAGGAAAGGGAATACTCTGATCCTATCCTAACTTACAGGCTGAAAGAAAGACTTCAGTTAATCAATCCTGAAATTCCAAATGAGGCAATAGAAGAGGCCATAAGAATAATAAGAAAGAATAACAGCCAGGATCTGGTCTCAAACAACCATGATTTCCATAATATTATTGTCAATGGCATTGATGTTCAGTACAGAAAAAGGAACGGATCAATCAAGCATGATAAAGTTTTCATATTTGATTTCAACCATATTGAGAACAACGAATTCCTTGCAGTCAACCAGTATACAATCATAGAGAACAGGCATGAAAGGAGGCCAGATATCGTTCTCCTTGTGAACGGTATTCCCATAGTTATCATAGAACTCAAGAACCCCGAGGACGAGAATGCAACCATATGGTCCGCGTACAGGCAGATACAGACCTATCTAAGTGAAATCCCCTCAATATTCAGGTTCAATGAACTATGCATAGTCAGTGACGGCATTGATTCTCGGTATGGTACAATAACATCACCAAGGGAAAGATACTCGGAATGGAAAACAGTGGATTATGAGAGACCGAAGGATCTGACGCAGTTTGAAACCCTTATACGAGGGCTCCTCACTCCCGGTGTTCTCCTGGATGTTGTCAGGAATTTCATAGTGTACGAGATGGACAGATCAAACGGTGCTTTGAAGATATCAAAGAAGGTTGCCGCATACCAGCAGTACAATGCAACAAATAAAGCACT
>JAJYDZ010000268.1:3305-3817 GCA_021790415.1 Thermoplasmata archaeon
TATCTACGGTAAAAGCAATAGATTCCGATCATAAGGCCGGAATAGTATGGCACACTCAGGGATCAGGAAAGAGTCTCACAATGGTCTTTTACACGGGAAAACTTGTACTGGATCCGAAGATGGAGAATCCCACCGTTATTGTCCTCACTGACAGAAATGATCTTGATGATCAGCTCTTCGGCACATTTGCAAGATGCCAGGAAGTGCTGAGGCAGGAACCTAAGCAGGCAGATTCAAGGGGATCTCTAAAATCTCTGATCAATGTTGCATCCGGAGGTATTGTATTTACAACAATTCAGAAGTTTCTTCCTGAGGAAGGGAATGATTTCCCTCTGTTATCGGAAAGGAAGAATATTGTCATTATAGCGGATGAAGCGCACAGAAGCCAGTATGGATTCAGGGCCGATATATCCAGAGGGGATGCTGATATAAGATACGGATATGCCAAGTACCTGAGAGACGCAGTGCCAAATGCAACGTTCATAGGATTCACCGGAACACCAATAGAGAAA
>JAJYDZ010000001.1 GCA_021790415.1 Thermoplasmata archaeon
GTTCACGGCTTTGATCCAGGAGATACATCAGGAGCACCATCCACAGGTACATGGCATTCTGGCGTAAACATATATCAGCAATTGGTAAATGCTGGATATCTAGTAGGAAGCGTTCAATATTATGGGGAATTCCAAATTCAGTTCAGTAATGGATATACTTTCTACGATTCCTCATTTACAGGAACATCAAATACGCCAATAAGTTCCATAGGGAATGAACTGGGTACAGCTCTTGAAACCATATTTGGAGGGAGTCAATTCAACGTAGATATGATTGGATACAGCATGGGTGGTCTTGTGACAACATATATGCTTGAACACTTTGACATGACAAACATTAATCTGAAAAATGTAATATTTATGGCATCTCCATTTGACGGTTCTCCACTTGCTGGGCTTGCGCAATGCCTTGGTTTATCTGGATATACAGGAACTCAGGTGAATGAAATGACTCAGGGATCGAATTTCCTCAATAATCTGGCAAGTTCTCTGGGCAATGTCAATACTTATTATGGAAGCACAGTATGGACAGTCTATGCCGGAACTTATGATCCATGGTGGGGATATGTTCTGTTCAATGGCGCAAACGATGGTGTTGTTTCAGAACACTCTGCAACATATTTTGGGTACGATCATCTTTACACATTTTCCAATGATATACACACTGCATCGCTTGATGATTTTACCTGGTCAGGCATCAGCTATTTCCAGGATCAGTCAGTTGCAAATACAATTTTGACCAATTTTGCAGGTAATTACTGATTTTTTAAACCATCTATCAATTAATTTTAATATTTTCATTTCAATTGTTGCTTTTATCTCTGTAATTATTATTCGAAAGAATGTGCTTGGAAATTATGGATTAGACTTTGAGTCTTAAATTAAAATTAACGAATAGTATGGAGAATAAAGGGTCATATCCACTAAATAACGTTGCATTTTTTATGAAAAAATGTTGGTACAGAATTATATACACATAAGGAATATTGTTTCTTAGCCAAAACAGGGCTTAATGTAATTCAATTCAGGTATAAGAGTTATAACATCAGCATCCGCCTTTATTGCTTGGCCTTGAATTATGAAAGTTTGTCTGAAGCAATGCATATTGTCGCGCACCATTCTCACCTTTCCGTTGAACCTGCTGATCGCCTTCATGATTTACATTAGATATCCAAAAAAATTCGGCATAACGTTAATTATTTGTGTTTTCATAACGTATCATATGCTTCCACGGATAGAATATACTGAAACACACTCTAAATATCCTTGCCAGCACTTATTTTGCTTTCAAAGTTGATATGTTACAAAATTATCTCTTTTGTTGACTTTATACAAGATCAGTGAAGAATTATTATATTAGAATGGAAATTCAGACAGATTGCCATAATTGAATAGATCGGAAATCTCCACCAGATAGTTATTATGATGCTTTCTCGGCGGCAGATTCCAATGGCTGTGCAATCCTTCAAGAAAACGTTCCATTGCATGCCTTTCGACGATAAAATAGCTGGTTAGTGTGCTCTCTTCGCACTTAAGACCTGAGAAGATAGCTCCACTATAACCTCTGATTACATTTGCATAGAAATCAGAAAAGAATCTTGATCTTACATTCATCTCAACTAAATGTTTAGACTCATTTATGACTGCATAGTGAGCATTACCCTTGATTGGCTGTTGATTCATTTTCCATATTAACCTGTCTGATTCATCATCCACAAATTGTTTTGGAATAAAAACTCCGCTGTTCTGAAAAATACCCTGATTTTCAGAGTCGATTCTTTCCCTGTCAATAATCCATCTGGTTTTAACTAAGGACAGGTTTCCAAGTGAATTCCCGAGAGATAGATATAAATTCAACAAATATGGAAGATCATTGGGATTAGAGCCGAAATGAACAATGCTCCTTTCATAGGGTGCCTCTTCCATTACAAAGTCCAGAAACCTGTCGCTGACTTTTTGGGATTGGCTCTCTTCATATTCGATGCTGACATAAACGTTTCCATCATTCTGAAGCGTAATGGGTGAAACCCTGCATCCAGGTATGTCATTGATATCATCATAGAACTGCCCCTGGAAATCAGGAACGGACATTCTAATTATATTTGATGGGGAAGATGGATCAATAACCATGTTAAGAGAACTAATTCGTTCTGCAAGCAATTTTTTTTCTTCAGGGGTCAATTGCTCTTTGATCCTACGATAAAAGAACCATTTTCCCCTCTCTCTTCCGATGACGTGGAAATGATCCTGCTCTCCCATTTTCATCTGACCTATTTTTAGATATTTAGGTTGAACTCCATGAAGTTCTAATACTGCACAGTTTCCAAGGATCATTTTAAAGGCACCCCAATCTTGTAGGAGTAGGTTTCCCTATCAGGTTTATTAATAATACCCTCATGATAAGCTTGAAAGCTACGTAATTTTATAGGATGTTTCTCTGTATTAAAATCAATCTTGGAAATTAACCGTATAAACTCCATTGCATCATACGTGGGTATAAAAAATGAAACTATTAGTCTACCTTCCTTTACTTCCAAGAAGTGAGCCAATCGAAGTATAGATTTATCGTTGACAATTTTCCTTATTTCTTGTAATATGGGATTATTTCCCCATGTTTCATATAAATTATCTTCCTTTGATATTGTTATAAAATCATCTTGCTTTGTCAAGGGAGATCTTGAAAAAATAAGAGCCCGGTATTTAAGACCAAGTTTCTTTTCAACCTCTGCTATGCTGTCATCGGCCGAAAGTAATCTTTCAAGAGGGTCTGCATTCAACAAAGGGACAGAGTAACTGATGAAGGTAATGGGAATCATTGAATTCATCTCCGAGAGGAATGATATAGCACCAGACCTAGGAGTCAATGATTCTAAAGCAATTTTCCCATCATCTGTCAGATGTTCTATGATAAGGTTGGAAATCTCCGCGGACTTGGACTCATGAAATCTGAAATCAATAAAGAGCTTTCCATTTTTCAGGTACAGGTGCTGCATAATAACAGAAGGGATTTTTATGATTTCATCAATGATAGAAATGTCAGAGAAAAGCTCAAGCGGAGACCTGATAAGCCATGACTTGCCCTTATCTTCAGCTTGAAATTTACTTGGGAAAAGTGCTATCAACTTATCCACATTTTCATTTTTCTTCATCGTTAGGGTAAGGATCGTTGAATCTCCTACCTTATGTACGATTATTGGAGCATATATTTCGTGTCTGGCTGAGTACTCAAACAATGGGGAATTCTCAGATATAGATAGGACGCAGCGAGATGTTACCACATCATATACTTCCCTCCATAACATGGGCACTTAATATAACCCCAGATATAATAGTATTTGCTGTTAAGGAATATTTGAGGCAATAATGGGAAAATAGTTTTATCCCTTAGATCAGAAGATTCGCTACGAAATCTATTTTAATTCACTTAAGATAAAGATAGAGCTAGGGGAGCGACTAATGCTGAGAGGGCAGGAATATCTGCCGACCCTTGAACCTGATCCGGATAATACTGGCGAAGGAAAGCATCTAGCGAAAATCGCTTTTCTGGCAGGAGATAATTTAAATGAATCCTGCGGATGAAAAAGAGAGAGGAATAAAGAAGCTTAAACCCTTTGAGAAAAAGCTTCTTGGAATTTTAATTGCACTTGTTGTAATAGTTGCGGGCTTTGCAATATTCTACACAATTGAAAATAAAAACCCTTCTGGAAAAACCCTTGTTATATGCACGTATGGAGGTCTTCTTTCATACGGTTCAAACAAGAACCAGACTTACAGCACAGTTTTTGGCACATTTGAAAAGGAGTATGGGGTCAACATAAAGATCGTAACTCCTTCCACCGGCTGCTTGCCTGCACTGGAATCTAGAAAAAATAATGAAATTGCAAACATCGTCATAGGGCTCACAAATCTCAATGGGATAAAGGCAGCTAACGATGGCCTGCTGGCCAAATATACTGCACCGGAGAATTACATAAATAATACTTTGATGCAGGAGATGGGATCAGCATCATCATATCTGACGCCATATGAATATTCATACCTTGGTATCGATTATAACAAGACAGGTCAGGTATCGGGACAGTTCAATCCAACATTCAGCGATCTGCTGACAAAGCAGAATGCTTCAAATCTTCTCATGGAGAATCCAACCACAAGCGACACCGGCGAAGCATTTTTGTTGTGGGAAATCTCATATTATGAAAATGTTCTTCACCAAAACTGGACAACTTTCTGGTCTTCCATAAAGCAGTATGACGCAAATAATATCTACGATTCATGGAGCTCGGCATTCACGCAATTTGAATCATCATCTCCTCAAACACTCCTTGTGAGTTATCTTACCGATCCTGCGTATAATGTATACTTTGGCTATGGAAATGATGTGAATTCAACAGTCACACAATACGGTGGGAAGGAATATGGATGGAGGACAATATACAATATTGGGATAGTCAACGGAACAGGAAACCTTTCTCTTGAAGAGAAATTTGTAAATTACTTTCTAAGTCCAACTGTTCAAAACGAGATTCCCACAAACGAATGGATGTATCCTGCAAATAATACCATAACAATGCCTCCATCGTATTCTGCGGCAATGAACCAGACATCAATAATACCTCTGAATAACTATATCTCTGCTCAGGAAATATATAACAACTCTGAAAGATGGATACTTCAATGGCAGAGCATAATGGAGTAGTCATGAAAAGTAATAATATCAAATGGTGGGCATTCTTATTTGCCCCATCGATTTTCCTTTTGCTTGTTATAGGTATTCCATTTATTTATGTGGTGGTAAATTTCTTCTCTCTCAATGAAATGTCAGCATTCTTCGGAAAAAGCAGCTTAGCCGTGCTCTCAAGACAGGCATTCATAAATTCATTTGCCCAGGGTATTGATAGTGCGATACTATCACTAATCATAGGATTCCCGCTCGGGTTATTCATTGGAAGGTATGCAATGAGATATAGCAGGGTATTGAAATCATTCATAATCATGCCATTCTTCATGCCATCAATCGTTATCGTTCTTGCATTTTTATCTCTATTTGGAAGAAGTTCGCCTTTGGTTGGAATGATTCCTTTATTGCATTATCTTTCCTCTGGATTCATTGGTATCATTGCAATAAACACATTCTTCAATGCCCCTCTTGTTGCCTTTCTCACATCATCAGGTATTGAAAAATCTCATCGTGGCATTGAAGAGGCATCAATATTACTTGGAGCTGGAAGGGTTGACCGCTTTCTGAATATCTGGGGCAGAAACGGGATCAAGGGAGCACTTGGCGGAACTGTTCTCTCTTTTCTATATTCATTCTCAGGGTTCGCTGCGCCATTGATTATTGGCGGCCCTTCAAACTTTACAATTGAAACATGGATATATTTTGTTGTCAAGGAGGAGGGTTTTGTGCAGATAGGAGTATTATTTGGGTTGTTACAGTCTCTCTTCCTTGTAATCCCATTGATCATATATCTGTATATAATTTCAAGACAGATACCGGTTGATGATGTTTCATATTACAGAAAGAACAGTGGTAATAAAAGAGGGGAATTGGCCTTCATTTTGGGAAGCCTCTATACGACCCTCTTCATAATAGGTGAATTTGTAGTCTTTGCATCAATAATAATATCATCATTTGACATTGGCTGGAATTCCAGTTTGAATATCAATTCATATAGTGATCTTTTTGGTAAAGTTTCATCCTCACTTGATATACCTGCATATCTTCCATTTATTAACACAATATTCTATGGGGTTACAACATCAATTATAGTTACGTCACTTGGCATATTATGGATCACAGGAAGAAGAAGGCTAAATTCAAAAAACGACTCAGCATGGGATTTCATGCAATACTTATCTTTCATTATTCCTTCAATTATGATGGCTCTTTCAGTTTCCGTTCTATATGAATCCATCATTTCTCCGTCACTTTTGTGGGTACTCATAATAGGGGTGCAGAGTGCGGTTTCAATTCCCGTGGTGCTAAGGGTAATTTCAGGTGGCTTTTCAGAAATACCTTCAACACTGACAGACAGTTCAAAGATATTAGGAGGTTACCCACTTTTTGAGGTGGAACTACCTCTTGCGGGTTCAGCTCTTGCAACTGCATTGATGTTTGGTTTTGCCATAAGTCTGGGTGAATTTACCGCGACTAATTTCCTTTCCACAAACACTTTCATGCCTCTCAGCGTGGAAATATACTCATTACAATCGCTTAGGCTTGCATCAGCATCCTATGCTGCTGCATCAATTCTGATGGTCATGAGTTTTGTGTTTTTCTTTGCAATTCAAAAGGCAGGTGACAGATTCATTGGCATTCGTTGAGATTAAAGACATTTCAAAGACATATTCCGATTTTTCACTAAAAAATATATCTCTTGAGGTGGAAAAGGGAAAAATACTCACATTAATGGGTGAAAGCGGTTCAGGGAAAACATCAATATTGCGAATAATTTCAGGGTTAGATACGCCAGATTCTGGAAAGATATTAATTTCTGGTAGAGACATTACCGAAATAAGAGCGGGTCAAAGAAATGTTGGTTTGATCTTTCAGGATCTTGCACTATTTCCACATATGACTGCATATGATAATATCGCATATGGATTGAGATCATACCGGTATAAAGAAGGCATCATTGAGCAGATGGTAAGTAATATATCTGAGACACTCAGAATATCCTCTTTACTTGACAAATATCCTGGAAACATATCCGGAGGTGAAAAACAGCGTGTTGCCATGGCGAGATCTCTGGTTATGAATCCAGATCTCCTTCTTATGGATGAACCTATAAGCGCTCTTGATCCGGGATTAAGAAATGATATAATGGTTGAAATTAAATCCATTTCCAGAAAGCTTGATCAGACCATAATATATGTTACGCACGATGTGAAGGAAGGGCTATTTCTTGGAGATTCAATCGCCTTTATTATGAGCGGTAAGGTTGTGAGGAGAGGAACACCAGAGGAGTTATGGAATAAACCGGAAAGTGAAAATCTTGCAAGATTTCTTGGATTCAATATAATTACAATCAATGGGGAAAAAATAGCGGTTAGGCCAGAAGAGATAGAGATCGTAGAAAAGTCAGAGATAACTGGAAAACTTTTGGGATATGGATTTGAAGGCGCAGGTTATCGCTTTGATATCCAAATGGAAAACGGTGAAAAAGTAAAAGTTTTTTCAAAAGTAGTTCCAGATAATATATTTCAAAATGAAGAAGTGTGCTTGAACTTGACACATAATTCTGAAAAGAAGTTAAAATAGAAATCAGAGATCTACAATTTGAATCTACATAACTCCAGTTGAAGCACTGGTCCAATCTATAGAAGGAAATTAACTCAAATTAAACCTTAAAAAAGCGGAAAATACTCATTGGAAAGAATTTAATCTTGTTCATAGACCAATGAAAAGATTATATGCTTAATTTTGCTAAAGATTGATACATGAAACCAGTTAAAGATGATGAGGATTCTGCTGTAAGCGAAATTATTGGGGCATTATTGCTATTTGCAATAGGTACCACTGTACTTACAGGATTCATTTTATGGTATGTTCCCTCTACAGGAATGACCAATGATCAGGGGTACCAATCAGCAACCCAGAGCGCTTTTACAACACTTGATTCAAAAATACTTTCACCAAGTCTTGCTCCAGGTAGTGCCGTTTCCCAAAGTTTCCCTCTGGGAGTCAGTGGTGCACCGCCATTTTCTTCTCCGACAGATTCCAGTTTGTGTTATTCTAATAATTTTACAGCATCAATGAAAGAAAATTATTCTTTGAACTACTATAATAGAATTGCTTATGTGAATAATACAATAGTTGCAAACGCCAATGCGACAAATTCAAACATATATAACAATATCTATGCCGACAATCAATTTGCTTACTCTGTCAGTTTTATTGAAAGTGGTTTAGCTCCTAACGGTTATTGGAGTGTTAGCATGGGCGGTAGAACAAAGAGTTCATCTTCAACCCTAATAAGCTTCTCTATGGCGCAGGGAACATATGGATACAAGATTTCTGGTTCAACAACACAATTGCTCAGTTCAAGGGATGGATCAGTGGTTGTTAACGATTCAAACGTTGTTATTGATGTGGAATTTTATAGTAGCTCATCTCTGTCAGGAATTATCGCTGAAAACAATGGAACAACTGGAGATCTAACACCAATAAACAGTCAAAATGTAATACCGTCAACTGCAAGTAACGAAGTTATACCTGGAAGTGGGGTAGTTAATTACTGGCTTAATAAGACTCTGACGCTAAATTCGCTGGGGTATAATCAATATCCTAATGCTCATGCCCTTGGGGTTCAAGCATTTGAAGTGAATTCTTTGACGCCTATGACCTACTATATCTATTACTTGATGCAGAGTGATAATTATATTGATCAATATTATGTAGGAAGTTGGAACGTTTATTCATATATAAGCAACACTTCTGCATTTGGTAAAAATATTACACCTATTAATAGCAGCGTTAGTGGAACTGGAAAATCATTAGTGAACGAATATATTAAGATAAATATTCCAAAAATGGAGTTAAGTCCAGGTACATATTATATTAACTTTTTTGAAACTGTAAACAACAATACGCCATTAAAGACTAATAGTGTTAAATATGTAAATAGTGGAATTCCCTGTAATTACCTTACTTATGGTGATAAAGGTTTCCTTGTTGATAATCTTTCTGGGCAATGGGGATATGGTCCAACAGAACTTATTGGTACAATAAATACTATCAACTCAGAGTTTTCATTAGGAGTAGGATCTTCTGAAAGCTTTACAGCTTACTATTGGTTGGACGGTGGGACGTACGCTAGTAAACATTTAAATTACTCTGGTAATGACAATTTCTCAATAGTTCACGATTACATAACCACTAGTAGTGGAAATCCATACGTCTTTGTCGTGGGATATAAATTGTCGGCAAGTACAACCATTCCTTATTATTTCAATCAAACAGGCCTCAATTTATCAACTAATTGGGGGGTTTCCATAGATGGAGAGTTTGTAAATGGGACGGGAAATTCTATACTTTATAACCTTTCCGTTGGAAGATATCAGTTTTCTGTAAATTCCAGCGGTATCGATCTGCCAAACCCGTCAACCGGAATCATAAATGTTACGACCACTCCTTCAAAGAATGTAATGAATGTGGTATTCTCTAAACCGCGAGGAACGACCCCGGCATATTACGGAATTACTAAACAGGCTTGTCAAGCGTTTATAGTTAAAAAACCAGATACTAAATTCAATTATGTTTCATTATATATGTTTAATTTTACAACACCTCCATCCTCTTATAAATCTGGTTCTTACAATTATAACATAAATGTTACAGTTGAATCTGAACCAAGAAGTTCTGCCGTAATTTCAGAAACATATAAGATTCAGGACACAGGATGGACCCAGATATTTTTCAACAAAACCTATAACCTCAGCGTTGGGACTTGGAGAGTTATCGTCACAGGTGAAGGAGGTTCTAATAACGTAATAGATTGGGGATTTTCCACATCAGGAGGGTTTGATAATTATCTAGTCACTGATGCTTCTAATCTTTTGACGAGTCAGCTAAATGAAAATAAATCTTCAAATATTACATCTTTCGGCAATGGTATTATAACTCCGGTTTCCAATCAGGTGTTTATGTTTCAAGTAGGGTATTATAATTTATCCGTATCTAATGCTAAACAAACAAGAACTATAATATTAAATTACAATGCTTCTGGAGAAATTCTATCAAATGGATTCACACAGTTCACATACCAAGCCGCTTTTGCCATTCAGGATGGGGCTTCATTGGAAGCTTCAGGTGGAGTAACATATGCAACGGTAAATCCACTTCCAATTCAGTTTACTGGGAATCCCGTTAGTAACGGTAACCCCACAAGCCTTGCTTTTAGCAGCTATATCTATAATATCGATGCAATTAATGGAATACCAACAAGTATTTCTGGTGATGGAAGTACCATCTTAACCATGTCCTTAGCGAATCGTTCGGCATTAAATTACACAGTTGGGAATAGTTACTATTTTGGTGTAGGGTCTCAAACTGAGCTAGTAAAGGTTGTTAATATAACTCTAAATAGTTTTAATTATACTTTGACAAGTAATTTTGCCAAATATTGGGAGGATTCCTTTTACACTCAACTTCCACACGATAAAGGAAGCAGCACTAATTTCAATGTAACAATAAATACGTTTAATTTCTTCAAGGTCACATTGAGCAATGACAAACTCTTTTTCGGGATGACAACTAATGACACAAAAATCAATGGAATACCGTTATATTCAATTTCAACCCTTTATGAGAACTTCTTGATAACACAGGTCTAATCATTTCAGAAAATTTAAAAATCCTTTCCTTATTTTTCATTGGCAATATTGAATAAGTGTAGTTAAATCAGCCAAACTAAAGGAAACCTATAAATACCGAAAATACGATGAACAAATATGGGTAACGAGGAACAGCAGGAGCAGGAAGAAATAGATACCCTAAAGGAAAATTTACTCAATAATCTAGTCAAATTGAAGCTCCGCATTATAAGAAAATATGATTTACTCTTATATTATTCATCATTATCAAATGTAAGACTATTTCTTGAACAACTCATAATGCAGGAAAAGGTAGACATAGAGCTTTTGAAAAACGCGGAGACTACTTATTTATCCAAGCAAGATATTAAACGGATAAAGAAAAGTGATTATGAAGCTCTGGATCATTTAATTCAAACAGATTATGGCAATATAGATCCAAATAATCTTAAAGATATCCTTCAATGGGCAGTAAAGACCTGTGATGATCTTCATAAGATACTTGAGATTTCATCTCAGGATTATGATGACCCAGACATAAAAGGCATGCTCATGAGTCTCTCTATGAATGAACTGAAGAAGAAGACAAATCTCGTAAGAATATATGATGATTTAATTAACCAGAACTACTGGTAAAGAATGTTAATTTCAAAATTTTAAATGATATTCAATATAAGAATCATTTCTGATGATCAGACGTTATGGATGTAACTGAAGCATTGATGCCCACTATTCCATATCATTTCTAACCTTAACTAGTTAAGAATGTAGGCACATATTCTGATTTGATTGAGAACTTTTCAATGATATCCCGCTCCTTCTTTGTGATCTCTGTCATTATTTCCTTGCCGTTCTGCAATTTCACCTTTCTCACTTTGTGAAGTTCCAGAAGTATCTTTTCAATGGAATATCTGTTTGCCAGATCTGTTTTCTTCATCTCGGCAAGCATTGCGGATCGTATTGCCAGAGATACCATATTTACGAACAGATTTCCTCTTAATGTTTCTAAACCATGAATCCTCAGAGGTTCAGCGCCAAGGAAACTCTTCGAAGAGAGAAACAACTTCTCAACAGAATCTCTTTTCCTGTACTGCATAAAAAGATCAGGGGAATCATATTCTCCGGTATGACCATTACTTTGTTAATATGTATAACATCTTGAATGTCTAATGGGCAATTTCCGCCATAGATCATTGAATATGATTTAAATGTAATGAACACATTACCTAGTAGTAAGGAAAATGATAGAGTTAGGAAAAGTCACGTCAAAAGGACAGATCACAATCCCAAAGGAAGTAAGGAATATACTGGGTGTTTCAGGCGGGGATAAAATTCTCTTTGAGAAGAAAGATGGAGAAGTCGTAATCAAGAAGGTTCCAACGAATAGCATATTATCAGTCTTGGATGAAGCCATACCTCTCAGGAAAGAAACTTCAGCCTTACTTAGGAGTATTAGAGATGAGTGGGATTAGAGTATGTATAGACACAAACGTATTTCTTAATGTCCTCAACAAAGAAGAGACCCATTACCCCCACTCTAAGGAAGTTTTACTCTCTGTTGACAAAGGAATCTTGGAGGCCGTTATACCGGCACTTGTTATTTCTGAAGTCATGACCGGATTCTACCTGGATAAAAGGAACTCTGATGCTGAACATTTTCTCTCTGCAATCATTACAGATAAACGTAACGTAATAGCCCCTCTTAACTTAGATATCGCAGTCTCCTCAGCGAAGGTAAAAGCTTGTACAGGGTTGAAACTGCCGGATTCTATCATCCTAGCAACAGCTATCAAAACTCGGGCTAAATTTTTAGTATCAAATGACAATAGATTTCCTGAATCTTATGAAGGAGTCAGAATAGTTAAGTCGAGGGAGTTGATAGAGATATTGGAATAATTCGGGTAGCCTCAACAAACATCATTAATTGTATTTTTCAGGTCGGATTGAGTTGCACAATTAAATCTTGTATCCACTTAAAATTATTTAATTGGCCCCTACCTATTTTTTAAGTAACAATTTTCGGGATGTCTTAGGGCAAGTTTTATATTAAAAAAATCCTGATCCTATAAGCATAGTTTACTCCGAAAAACTTTGCTTATGACTTCTAATTCACCAAATCCATGCGGTTTTAATTTGCGCAGTTTTACCTTAAAACATAATCGATAGTTTCGATTACGAAGGTGTACCAACATTTCATAAATCGAAATTAGTTATATAGTTATTTAGTATTATGAAATTAAGAAATGAAAGAACAAATGTTACCCTATGCCTTTTCAAAAAGAGAAATTGCTATGGCAAGAGTCATCTCTAGCCACAAATATTCTTCAATTCTTGATCTTTCTGCTATCATGGGGAAATCGGCAAGTTCAATCTCTCAAATCGTAAAAAGTCTGGAAACAAAGGGAATCATTAAAATGAAGAGGGAAGGGATGAAGAAATCGATAGAGATATCCGATAGAAATTACGCTCATTCATTACAGGAAATGTTAAGATCTGAACCTTATGTTCCTTGGGAAAAAATGATTTCAAATTCAAATATTGCAGTTCTGTTCAGGAATATAACACAAGAAGAAAGCTTTGAGTTTGGGATATCTCCGATTTCCTTATGGAGAGCAAGGAGAAACCTAGCAATGCATGGTATGTTTTTCACCTCACCAGAGAAACAATCAGCCGGAAATAGAAACCTGTCACGCTTTATCGTAGAGTATTCAGATCATGTTAGCAGGAAGTATATGGCAGAGATGTTGCCAGAAGACGCTATCACTATTTGGAGGAGTGGTTATCGTTGCCTCTTCAAGATGCATGGTAACTCCAAGAAGGCTGCTGAGAGACTTCCAGCTGACACATTTCCCACTGCTCTTACTGTTTCACCGGATTATGGAATACAGTTCATAACATCGGATTCATATTTTTACCACGAACCAAATCTGACTAAGTTAGACATAGAAGAAATAATTCTCCACACATTGCTTATAGATCCAGAAAGCCAAACCTATTCCACCTATGCACTACTTCTGGCTTTCAAGAATGAAAGAAAGATAGACATAAGTTTACTCATAGAAAAGTCAAGCAGATATAATCTTATGGAAAGAACTAAAAGTTTTGTAAAATATATCAAAAGCAAGGGGAACACCAGAGAATGGCCATTACCCGACAAAAAGGAACTCCAGGAACAGGCTGAGTCGTATGGAGTGGTGATAGGATGATCGATCCCAATAGAAGAGACTTCGACCAAACATATATCACAATGGAGCTGAGTAGATTGGACGGAGTTCTCGTTGAAAAATTAAATATCTATTTGTTAGGTGGAGCGGTTATGGCCATAGAAGGACTGAAACCGGGAACAAGAGACATTGATGCGATTGTTGAAAGGGAGCGAGATCATGGAATTTTAGTCGTTTCTCTTGAAAAATGCGGTTATTACCTTTTGCAACCTCAAGACTTGTCAAGACCGTGCGATGAACTTTCCGCAACCGCCATGCAGAATGTTGAAGGGTTCAGGTGGGAGATATTCATTGAGTATGTTGCGAAGAAAATGGCATTAAGCAAAAAAATTAAACTACGCGCATCAGAAATATTCTCAGGAGGAAAACTTTCGGTCTTCAGATTGTCAAATGAAGATATGTTTTTAATGAAAGGTATGACTGAGAGAGACAGGGATTTGGAAGACATGGCCCTAATTGCAAGAACTGACATAGATTATGAATTGGTTCTCAATGAATGTGTAGAGCAATCAGAAAGAGATTTAAGAGGTAATATTTGGGAATCATCTCTTTATGAGAAATGTGAAGAATTGCAAGAGAAATATGGGATAGACGTACCGATACGCAATAAATTAAAAAAAATCGCTTTGGATAAATTGATGAAAGCCAAAGGGAAACCCGAATCAAAATAAGTCCATCGACTTGTGGTTGAGCCATAGGTACAGCTTAAGCATGTCAGGGTATCATTTTATCACAACCTACTTCGCCATTGTTAATACTTTTCATTCAGGAGAATCAGTTTAGATCATATTGAAAAAATATTGTGGCAAATTCGGAGGGCTGTCAGATAGAGAATAATCTTTCATTCAACCCTCTAAGAAAGAGAAATTCAGAAAGGATATTCTAGCTCCGAACCGAATCCCACTCTATAGCCATCAAAGCATACTGTGTAGGCGAGGTTAGGGTTTCAGGAAGAATTGTTCAAGAGATGGGCTCTGCAACGTTTCAAACACTTCTGTCAATATTGGTGAAATAAATGCCAATTGACTCAAATATTTATTGTCAGTGTGAATAAGGGTATAATGCATGTTAAAGTTCATCACATTAGGTCTGAGAATCATGATAAAAGTCAAATGATGTTCAAAGCCTTTGTAGCTTCTATTGAACCCCCATATCTAGGTATACTGATGAAACCATCTCCATTTCAATGGGAAGAGATTATGGAAGAGGGGTTTGTCAGAATGTCTTTTCCAGATCAAGATAAGGTATTCGATCTAAAAGTAAAATATAGAATTGAAGTGGGGGAAAACACCATATTTTTTGTGACAAGTGATCAGGTTGGATTTGATGAACAGGTAAAAGCAGTTGAAAAACAAGAAAACTGAAAGCGAAAAGCTCCCGCCGGCTGTCATACGAAAGAAAGGTTCATTATTTACTGTATCAGCATATGGGAAAGGAGTCTATGGAGAAAAAATTTTAACATTCGACGGTAAGTTTCTAAGGCAATGGGTTCCAAGAAGGAGCAAACTTGGTTCGGCACTTTCAAAGGGAAATTTTCCCTTAAAAATAGAAAGAAATTGGAATGTCCTCTATCTGGGTGCATCCACTGGAACCACTGTGAGCCATATATCTGACATTGTCACCGACGGTTCAATATTTGCTGTTGAATTTGCCCCAGAACCATTCCAAAAATTACTTTCACTTTCGGAACAGAGAACAAATATTTTTCCAATTCTGGAGGATTCGCGATCACCAGAAAGATACAGTTTTTTTATTGATAGGAAGATAGATCTAATTTATCAGGATATTTCACAAAGAGATCAGCTTGAAATATTCAAGAGAAATCTTGACACATTTCAGGACTGGGAGCAGGCAATTCTTGTCTTAAAACTAAGGTCAATAAGTTCAAGGACGAATCTGTCAGAAACTCTGGATGATGCATTAGCAGGATTAAGCGATTTCTTCATAAGAAAGAAGATTGATCTTTCTCCTGTTCATAAAAGCCATTATATGGTTCTCCTTGAAAGAAAATGAGTTTTTTTAAGGAAAAATCAAGTAGAATAAAAAGACAGGTTCGAAAGGTTGCAGTTTCAATTTTCCCAGTCTATACGCAATGAAATCAACTGGCAATTCGTTGCATATGTTAAATAATATCTATTATATTTGGAGAAAGGGTGTTTCAAATTCCATCAGAGGAAGGAGACTTCAATCTTCAGTTTTTCAAGGATGAATCTTTCGAAAGAAGAAAGTGCACAAAATGTGGTTCTTATTATTGGTCGCAAGACCAGCAAAGAAAGACCTGTGGGGACCCTCCATGCGATGTATATTCGTTCATTGGAAATCCTGCAGGAAAAAAACCAATGAATGTTAATATGGTTAGGGAAAGCTTCCTTGGTTTTTTCTCAGACACTCACAAGATTATAAAACCATATCCAATAGTGCCAAGGTGGAGAGAGGATGTCCTTCTGGTTAATGCATCCATATATGATTTTCAGCCTCATGTTACTTCGGGTTTGGTAAAACCACCTGGAAACCCTCTTGTTATGTCGCAGCCATGCATCAGAATGGATGATGTAGATTCTGTTGGATTTACCGGCAGACACCTGACTTCATTTGAGATGCTCTGCCATGATTCCTTCAATTATCCAGGTAATCATGTTTACTGGAAAAATGAAACTGTTGCATATTCCTACAATTTTTTCACTAAGGCAATTGGCATAGACGGAAAACTAATATCTTACAAGGAAAAGCCATGGAGTGGAGGTGGAAATGCTGGAGCCGCCTTAGAAGTATTTGTTAAGGGTCTGGAGTTAGCAACGCTGGTCTTCATGGATCTGAAAACTGATCCAGAAGGAGAATACGAGGTAGATGGAGAAAAGTATTCCAGAATGCCACTGGAAGTTGTGGATACAGGATACGGTCTGGAAAGAATATCATGGGTTACCATAGGCAGTTCTACAGTATATGATGCTGTTTTTCCTGATGTAATACAATTTGTAAAAGAAAAATCAGGGGTGAAGTTTGCCAATTCGGATGATATGGCAAAGGTTACTATTAGCGGAGTAAGTGAGAGTTATCTATCTCAAACATCTGATTCAGATGAACAGATAAGATATCTGAGAAATGCATATATTATCAGTGACCACTCCCGATCCCTTGTTCATCTTCTCAAGGATTATGTCATTCCAAGCAATGTGAAGGTTGGATACCTGGAAAGAATGCTTCTAAGAAGAATATTCAGGGCATCTGACATAATCAATTTCACAGGCAATATTATGGATATCATGAAAATGCATATCCAGGCACTTTCTGGAATCATAGAAGACTTTCCATATAAATTTGCGGAGGAAATTATAACCGGTGAAAGAGAAAAGTTCCAGAAAAATATAATCGAGGGTAAGGCAGAGGTTCTCAGACTGTTGAAAAAGAAGAAAAGGATTGAAAACGAAGATCTTCAATTGCTATACGATTCATCGGGAATGCCTCCTGATCTGGTCAGGGAAATTGCAAAATCAGAAAATGTTACTATTGAAATACCAAATGATTTTCACTCGCTCATTGCTGCAAGACACAAAATAGTGCAAAAAACAGGTGAAAATAGCAATGAAATATATCCAGAAATAAAGACCAGACCATTGTATTATGACGACACGCATATTTACGATTTTAATGCACTGGTTCTTTTCTCAAACAAAAATAAGATAATACCAAACCAGACTGCATTCTATCCAACTGGTGGTGGACAACCAAACGATCTGGGTTATTTTGTATATAAGGGAAAGAATGTACAGGTAACTAATGTTGAAAAGAAAGGGGATTCCATAGTACACACTCTTGATGCCTCGATTGATAAGGGTTCCAGGATCATCGGTCATATAGATGTTGAAAGGAGAAGACGATTGATGGTTCATCACAGTTCAACTCACCTAATACTTGGAGTTATGCGATCATATCTTGGGGAGCAGGTATGGCAGGCAGGAGCACAGAAGGGGGTTGAAAGTTCAAGAATAGATATATCATATAATAGGAAGCTTACAGAGGAAGACATATGTGAAATTGAGAGACGTTGCCTTAAAGCCATCACTGAAAACAGGAAAATCAAAGCTTCTTTCATGGACTGGAATAAGGCCACGGAAAAATACGGATTCAGGCTCTTTGAAGGTGGAGTTCCCTTAAGCTCCAAACTCAGGGTCGTCGAAATAGAAGGCATTGACATTGAAGGGTGTGGCGGAACTCACCTCTCAAATACGGGAGAAATAGGTATAATCAAAATAATTTCTGCTGAAAGTATTCAGGAAGGCATTCAGAGGATCATATTCTGCGCAGGAAAATCAGCTCTAGATTATATCCAGTCAAATTATTCGCAGTTGAACCAGATCCGGAAAGCTACAAGAATCACAACAGATGAGGTATCAGAAGGGGTTCAAAAAATGGTTTTGGAAAATGTAGAGCTAAAAAAGAAACTTGAACTTCAAATAAAAGACCAGGCTGAATATCTATACGAATCATCCGTTGAAGCAACAAACGCTTCAGGCAAATGGAATATAATTCAAGGAAAAGTGGAGCAGGAGGTTTATCAGTTTTTAGTAAAATACATTATGAGCAGAAACACTAATTTTGTAATACTGAACGAAAATGATTTGACTTTCTCAGTAATTGGCAGTGACCCAAAAATTTCAAAGGCTCTGCTGGATAGCATTTCTCTTGAATCGCCCATGAAACCGTCGAGATTCATAAAGATTCAATTGAATAAGGATCAGTTTTCAGGATATCTGAAAATTCTGAAATAAGTTAGTGAAAGGTTAATAAACATAATTTTAAATACAGCATTCTGGAAATAGCCAATGAGTCTTAACAGCAGGGAAAAGGACAGGATCAAACACATAGCGGAGAGCATATTCGGAAAGATTGACACAAAGGAAGAGGGGGACATTCTTTTTCTGACCCTCCAACCAGATGTGGATAATGAGCTATTTTTTGACAGGTTTTACGACTCTATCAAGAATTCTGGTTATATATGTTTCATGAGTGAGGAGAATGAAATAGGTGTAATGAGGCGTGATAAACGGGTAAACAATAATGTAAAGCTGCTTCTTCTCATCCTTACAATCCTGAGCATAATCTATGCAGGGTTTGCATATTCATCATCCTATTATTCTGGATCAACAGCAAGTGAAGCGCTTTTCGCAT
>JAJYDZ010000269.1:0-1835 GCA_021790415.1 Thermoplasmata archaeon
ACCGAAATCTCTGAGTCCTTCTTCAGTCATTTCGCTGCTTAGTCCTCTTATCAAGGGAACATCATCAGGTTTCAGAATTTCCCCAAGATACCATCCCAGCAAACCCATATCAAAATCATCTTTTATTTGGGCAGAAACATCAACTGTTATGTTTGGAACTCTATTCTTGTCTAAATGAAGACCGTAGTTTGGAGTCTTACCGATAACGCCAGCAGCAAGTGCGCTCGATGAACTTTCCCTGTTGGTCCTAGCCCCATATACCGAATTAATGTAAGGCGTGGCACTAGACTCAGAAAAGGCAGTATGTTCGCCGAATGAAGGAACGTCCTTATAGAGATAAGGAGTACAGTTAAAGCTCTTTATGACTCCGAGTTTATCTGATACTTCAATAGTCCTGTCCAAAAGGGACCTTTCATAGTCATCTATATCCACGTGAAATAGGTCTGAGAGGGACGAGTCCCATGCAGGATTTGTCGTAGTAACCACAGATACCCTGGCACCCGAATTTGCCAACTTTTCAGCAAAAAACAGGTCCCCTTCCTGACCACTGACGGCCCAATGAGCCCTTTTAATCGGGATGAGCCTGTCGGCATCAAACATTTCCCCGAGCGAGACCAGCAATTTCATCGCATTAGATTTACCTATTCCAAAATTTCCGTTCAGAACATTCTCTTCCTCTGTGGTCAGCAACATAAACAACGATACAAACACTGCTCTTTATTTTTTAGTCACTGATTGCTTTGATCGTTTAGGTCTTTGTTTCACAGGATAAGGTGCAGAGGTAGCTCGGAATCTATATCTAATTTGAATTTGATTATATCAACAAAAATTCTCCTTCCCATACTTAACTCGGGAGATCAATCTTAATCTTATTAACAGTTCACACAACCTTCTGGTTTTCTATCAGTCAACATGCTGATTAGATTATTTGTTGCAAGATTCTTCAAATCTCTCATTGATTTATCTGAGATGTATATGGAATGTGGGGTAACGAATACTCTATTCATGTTAATTAAAGGGTTGTTAACGTCAAGGGGTTCTGATAAGAAAACATCTAAAGCTGCGCCCCTTAACTTCCCATCTTTCAAGGCGTCTATCAAAGCATTTTCATCAATGATTTTGCCCCGGGCGGCATTTATTATGTATGCAGTTTTCTTAACATAAGGGATATTTTTTGAATTTAATAGGGAAATTGATGAATCGTTTAATGAAGCTGTAATCGCTATAAAATCGGCACGTTTGAGCCCTTCTTCGAGGGTAACTCTCTCTTCGTTATTACTCGTAGCAGGAATGTTCGGGTCATAATATAAAACTCTCATGCCAAGGGCGGTACCCTTTTGTCCCACTAATTTTCCAATCTTTCCATATCCAATTATGAAAAGTGTCGACCCATGGACTCGCTGTGGCAGTATGTCCATCTCCTCTACAGACCATTCATCTACTGGAATACTTGATATCGCCTTTGCTCCCCAAAAACCCTGCTTAGCACGTTTATTCAAGTATGTGAGCTTCTTTGAGAAGTTCAATATCATAGCTATTACATATTCCGCTACTTCGTGGTTACAGTAGTTAGGTGATCTTGAAACTTTTATTCCTAGAGCAGTGGCTGCATTTACATCAATATTATTATAACCCCCACCATAGACAGATATAGCCCTCAGAGTTTGAAACTGCTCCATGAATTTTTTATCAACTTGGAAATCGATTTGAACCAAAATCCCGACAACTCCTTCCCGGTGCTTAATGATTTCTTCCATTGAATAATCTAGCTCGATTATCTTGATATCCTTCAGTTCACGCTCTAAAATTTCTTTCTCAATTTTGTGTTGATTAAA
>JAJYDZ010000269.1:1845-3801 GCA_021790415.1 Thermoplasmata archaeon
TTAGAATCTTCCTCATGAATTTATCACACCTTACACCGTCATTAGCGGGAAAATGTATAAGAAAGTTTACCTAAGAATGGAAAAGTCTTTTGATAGCCTGGCCAATGCCTAATGAATTAAAAGATGAAAATATATTAGAATCAAAAATAACAATAATAAAAATTAAAATAATTTAGAGAGTGAAGTCACCGATCTTCTTGAGTTTTTCTGGGTTTTTACTCTTGTAGTAGAAGTATGTGACTATCACAAATAATGCATATAATCCAGCAATCCATGCAGAATATTTAAGTGGGGCTGGAGGGGCTGGATAGACCACGTAGATTATTGCAATGAAAATCATAATGGCAGTGACCCATGGTATGACTACGTGCCTAAATACCTTAAGGGTCTTATTCCTGTGGTGATAGACAGACAGTTCTAATCCTGCAAGTGCATGGTTGAAAAAGCTAAAGACCGAGTTGCTCAAAATTAGGAATATGCTTGCAATGAAAGGTCCCATTAGTATTCCTGCCACGATGGCTATGATCAGAGAAAATACTCCCGTAAAAATAACAACATTCCCTGGAACCTTGTGCTTGTTTATTTTAGTGAACGACTTAGGGAAAAAGACTCCATCTCTTGCATATCCGTAAACAGTTCTAATAGTACTTGTTTCGAATGATACTCCTGAAGTGTTGAAGCTATTTATTACGAAAATTATAAGGAGTACACCACCAGCTAGCCCTAGATATTTAAGGTAAAGACTTACTCCCGGATCAGGCAAGGTAGCATAATTGAACATATTGTTGATTCCGAATAGAATAGTTTGGGAGTATGAATTCAAAAGTAAAGTAAATCCCACTATTGAAGCTAAAGTGACTAGGGCTATGGGTATATTCTTCTTGGGATTCTTAGTTTCCTCAGCAACAGGCACTATACTATTTATTCCTCCAAAAGTTGCAATACCTAGCATCATAGCAACGAATATTAATGTAAAGTTATTTCCGACCGGAAGTGCAGTGAATACAACTCCAGTGTTCTTCCCTCCTCCAAGTATTATCATTATGATCGACGTAATCACTAGAAATATTACTTCTGCCATCCCCGTATAGAGTATATACCTCATTGAGATTTTAATTCCAAAATAGGCAAGCGCAGTTGTCTCTGCAATGACTATAGTAATTATTGGAATCCATAGCCACGGATATTGAGAAGTTACAGAGGGAAAGAGAACATATAGGAATGAAGAAAGGCCTAGCATTGCAAATCCTGTGTATCCTAGCAGATAATAGTACCAGTAGGTCAATCCACCAAAGTAAGAGAAGAAACCTCCCAGTCGTTTGAATCCCCTTTTGTGAAAGGCTGCCCAGGAGTACGCTGATGCGACTTCTTTAGACCATTCATAGGTTATAAGGGTCATTCCTGCATAAATCAAGAAGGCTAAAATGAGAACGAATGGAAGACTTGCACCAACCAGTCCAGCGATGCTTACAAAAAATAGTGCGGTAACCGCAGCAGGACCATTAGTTCCAAGACCTTGTGCAAAAGCTTCCCACATGCTCAAGGTTCCAACAGCTAATCCAGATTTTTTAGGTTCGTCTACTTTTTCATTACCGTCAGCCATAAAAAAGATATGATGCTCAGCATATATAAGTATTACTTACTGAAATCACAGCAAAATCAATGCCCAGTAGGAGTTTAATCTGTCTCAAATATTTTTATTTTAATAATATGCAATAAGTTGCCTCGGATTTTTTTGAAACGCAATGGCTTATAACTTAAAGATGGCCTACGGAATAAAGTAAGAATTGACCTCTCTATCTCACTCAACATTTACACCTTAGTTTTGTTTTTGTTCTTAATTCCTTATTTTGTAAATATTAGAACATCAGGTTATTTGGTTGAGATCCACTTAGTAGCTCTTAGGAATTGCTCTACTTCAGCCAAAGAATTATAATGTAGGAAAGTCACCCTGAG
>JAJYDZ010000270.1 GCA_021790415.1 Thermoplasmata archaeon
CCAGTCAGTTACAGAAATTATAAAAGCATACGTCTTTAATCCCTTTATGTTATTTTCCATTTTATTCAAATAATTTGGTAAGTTAAGTTTCGGATCATTATTGGGATCTGAAAATCCCAGACCGTGTGGTTCAATGTAAATTATAACTTGATTCTTGTCAGTATCCTCCTTTTGTCTAACCCAAAGAACAAAGTCTGGAAATATAGATTCATTTAAAACATAAAAGTGAAATCCTGAGCGGGTAGGGTTTCTATAAAGATAAAATTCTAGCATTTCCAAAGGCATATTGCCAATAGATTGGCCATTTTTAAGGAATGAGATCAAATCCCGGACAAATTTTTCTTCTCCTTCATTAAGTCCCATTGGGATCGTATAAAATTTACCATTATCATCATAGGATATCAATGGAACATATAGTGATGTTTCTATTTGCTTGTAAGAAGTCTCAACTTTCTTAATGGAAAATGAATTATAACTTTGCAAATTTTCTATATTTACAATGTTTGGGATATTATTTTTCTTCACAATGTCATCGTCTACATAAAGCTTATAATTCTCTGGAATGGGTCCCTTGAAATTTCCACTCTCAAAAATGTTGTCCCCAGAAACCATTTTTTCTCTAAATTTCTTATCATTAAACCTAATAATATACCTTTTTACAGTCTCAAAAACGGCATCTTCTATTATTTCGACATTATGCAAATCCACATTTTTAAATATTTCTGGACTCATGAAAAGTTCATAATTCGGATCATTGCTGTAGAAAAGGCCATTTACTACGGAATCAAAATTTTCTGTCGGTATTATTAAATTTCGAAAGTTGGAATTAAATTTATAATCCAAAACCTTGAAATAAATCTTATCCCAGTTAATCGTATCTAAAGTAAAACGATCTAAAATGCACTTTTCGTATTGTGCAATACTATGAATCCCTGAATCAGTTGATGACACCTTTTCCGCTGTGGCCAGAAAATTCACACTTGGAACGATGTCTGATTCGTAAGTCAAAACCATACTTTCACTTTGGTATTCCTTTACGATTCCTTCATTTAGCGTTATCATTTTTAGCGGTGGCTTGATATTTTTTGTGTTATCTGTGATCTTTAAGATCCGCGATATAAATAGGGCTTCATTCTTCACAATGTCTCTGAATATGGTCAGATATGACACCTTTATACCAAATATGTACAGTGTCTGCACCGCTCTTAGTTCCTTGCTTGGGTTAGCCTCTCTCTTCATAGATCTGTTTTCGCCATTCAATCTGACGCCCCTACCAAACAGTTGAATTATCTGAGCCCCCTCTTTTTTACCCACGTTTAGGAGACACATAGATGCCACTCTCTTTGTATCCCATCCCTCGATGAATTTCTTTGCGCCAATCAGGATATTTATCTTTTCTGGTTCATCAGCTATAGTGCTAAAGAGCGATGTTGTGATCTTATCCTCATGAATTTCAATCTTTGGAAGCTCTTTTTTAATGTTGTCCAGCAAACCGGCCCTATCTCCAACGTCTATTACCGCATAAAAATTCGAGCCACATTTTATTCCAATCTCCCCGTCCGTTTCAGTGATTTTGTAAAGCTCTATTCCATAGTTTCCGGGTGATTTGAAAATAGTGGAGAGCATATCTGAATAAATTCTCTCACAATCTAGATTATTGCTTTCTTCATCGTCTGATGGCCTAATTCTATAAGGGAAAAGTATCTCGTCGTAATCGCGGCTAAAAACATCATTACCCTTTTGATCCTGAATGCCACTATTTCCGTTGATTACGGCTTTAATCTGTTCTATTACATCACCCTTATTCGACGGTGAAGTCACCCATTCCAAGAATTTTACAACGTCTATGATATCGGATGATGTCTCCTTGTCAATTTTATGAGGTTTATGATCATCTACGCTAACTTTGCTCCCCACAAATATCCATAGTGGCCTTCCAATAGCATATTTCCTTATGATATCTTTCTTATCCTTATAAACAAGGAGTTGCCCAAGAAAAGATAAAGAATTCGCCAATAGCAATGTATTTCGAGTTTTGGTTTCGTCCAATGAGCTCTTCTCAAGATTAACAATAAAGAAATCCTTTCCATATTCGTCCCGATAAAAATGCCTATAAGAATAATCGATTAATATGGAATGTGCGTATGTGTCGTATAATTCTTGATTGCTTGAAACAGCCTGCTCAAAAGTTGCACTGTACTCTAATGCAAAACCCTCTGATGACATTTGGTCTCTAATGCGAGTCCACATTCCTTCATAAGACTTATACCCCTTATGCCCCTCATCAACAAGAATAAGATTATGAGTCCCAAAACCAGAAATATCTATTGTTACACCAGAGCCTTTCTTTGTTTCACTCATTTTCAACTTGTTTATATCAACAACTTTAATCAGAGATTTGCTTGATGTGTATGTTTCAAGTGTCAGCCCATTAAATTCTATTGCTTCAATACCGCTTTTAGTGAGCTCATCAATGTGCTGCCTTGTCATATGGTCAGATGGCGTTATTAAAACGCAGTTATCGATTCTTATATCACTTTTCATAGCATGTTCTAAATATTGGATATAATTTATATGCATCACGATGGTCTTGCCACTTCCGGTAGCCATGTAGTATGCCAACTTCGGTGGCTTAAAGTCCTTGGAACTCAATTTTCTGCTGCCACCCTTGTTGGTTTTATTAATAAAGGAGTTAATTTCATTTATAAATTTATGTTTTTCATTAGAATGATCGGAAAAGAACAATTCAAAATACATCTCTGTGAAAAGGACTGCCAGGTACTGGTAATATTTCAGTCTGAATCCATGCCCTCTGCCATATGAGACCTTCTGGACATATCCTTTAATTCTTACGTCATAATTGCTTATATCTTTGCCCTTTGAAGAAATCATTTCACAGAAATGGCTGATGCCATTGGAGTTATATCCCTCTTCGGCATCCTTCAAATTATCAAGCAAAGATGAAAAATTCTCATACCCAAGTTTATCTGCGAAGAAATCCGGAAGAACAAGATCATCAGTGAGCCTTCTGGAAGTTCTAATATTCTTGTCTGGTATCAGGATCACCCCACTGCAAGTCGAAGAATATTGGGTCAAGGCTTCTAACTTGTATATTATCTACTGAAAAATCAGATGCTGAATCGTTATTTATTAGGATTTGGGTATAATCTTCACTGTCGTTGGTAATGTTAAAATTCTTTTTTAATACTTCGGATATAAAGTCTTTTTCTCCAATGTAGTCTAAATTCTTAGTATTTCTCCAGATTACGATCACTCTTTGTTTATCTTTTTTGCCCATTTCAAGGGTATATTGCCGATCCCTATTATTAACTGATAGAATTTTCTCAACATTTAGCCCGTACCAAAAATTAAACGTCTCGATCAAATTTATTGCTACTTCTTGTTCTACCCCCCCCTCAACAATTTTCATTTTAACATTGAATGGATCTGAGAGCATCTCTTTATTTATAAAAATCTCTGAGCTAGAAACTCCATATTTTAAAATATATTCTATTAAATGCGGTTTGAGCTTGTCATAATTCTGTTCTTCCTTTATTTTTATATTATTTAAAGAATCCTCATATTGTTCTAGATCGAAATATTTAAAGAACCCCCCTCCTTGCCATTTTAAATCTTTGGTCAAATGTGGATTTCTTTTTTGCTTGGAATGAATTGCATAGAACTCACTGTCTCCAGATAAAACAATCTTCATTCGTCCTAGTAAACCTAGTTTTTTAACTGTGATAATTGTTGATTCCTTCTTTTTTGAAATAGTATTCATTATTAGAT
>JAJYDZ010000271.1 GCA_021790415.1 Thermoplasmata archaeon
AATTTTGATTTAAGACGGGTCTTCAACCTTATCACGTTTCTAAGGATGTCTTCCCTTACGGCCGACCTGTCTTTCCCAGATATTGCCTTTCCACGGGAAGAATATTTATCATTCATGCAGATAACATACATGATACACCTAAATAAATTTTATTATTCGGACCTTAGACATATTTAGGTGCTGTCAGATAGGTCAATGCTCCTTACCTTCTATGCTCCTTTTCTGTGCAGCCTCCTTCTAGAGCCGGGTATATAGGAGACTTCCCGCCAAATGACTGGTAACTGATTACTGAATGTCAAATGCCACCGATCTAGACGACCATTCTATGTGTATCTGATAAATTCCTCGCATCATTATTTTCAGACATCTTCTCTCCGGTCTCCCTTTCAGTGTCCTTAATCCAATAGGTTTCTTCTGCCAGAATACAAGCACTCATTTTGATTCTGCAGGAATGCCTTTCTGATTATCTGGGAAGATACTGAATTTCACACCATAATGTGGTGATGGGTTTTCCAGTATCCGAAGTTGAGAAGAGATCTCGTATATCAACACTTATTATCTCTTTGTAGATAGGATACTTATCAAGCATTCTCAAGGGTACCACTGAATGTATCTCAAGTGTTTCGGCCTATTCAAGAATGCTGCTGCAATAACCGGTGCAAAGATGTTAAAACACCATCGTGAGGCCTGATCCCGATATACGTTCGTGTCGCTTTGAAATGGCATTAGTATCCAACATTGCGGCTGACGCAAGCATGGAAGCACCCTGGTAATCTGATTTTTCATTACAAAGATTTTTTATCATTCTTAGAAGTTCTGTTTTCCCTGCATATATTAAGGATGCGCAGTATCCATTTGATTGGGAAATACTTGACTGGAGTAAAATAGATGCCTGTTGGGCTCTGAGTATTTCCTCGATCCTGTCAGAGTTGTTCCTATCAACCATTTTTATCTCCTCACGCAGTTCAGTGAATCATTCCATGCTGTTTCTTATACTTCCAAGCTACGTCTTCTTCGCGGCTTAATTCATCTTGAGATGCATATCGATTCCACTCCGGAGCATTAATGATTCGCTTTTTCCATATCCAAATACTTGGGGAGAACGATAAGATTCACAGAAACCTATAACTTTCTACACAGGAAAAAGAATGCCCATTGGCGATAATAATCATTGCAGATTCGATGTCAAGCAAATCCGATCCTGCAGTCGACTTTTACTACCCTTCCCCAACGTCCCGCATTGAGTCAAACTTAATCATACAGAAATATAGGTTAATTCTATTATAGCATTCAATGTCTGCTTTGCAGTAGATTTATTTATAGCAATCATCTACCAAGACTCAAATATGCCGAAAATTGAGACTAAAAAATTGGATAAACAAGACGCTGACCTTTTACTAAAATTAAATGAATTCCAACAGTCAGAGAGAGTTTTTAATGGATGGGCTTTTTCTCAGTTTGAATTTAATGCGAAAAATTGGGATGACTTTGTGAAAAAGTATCCTCCTGGAAGTAAAGGATTTGATTCTTTCTACTCAGTAGGACATTTTCTTGAGCTTGCTGGTGTTCTAGTTAAGCACAAATTGTTGTCAGAGGATCTTTTTTTCGATACTTTCTGGTTTGAACCCATATGGAAAAACTTTGAGCCTGTGATTTTGAGCATGAGAAAAAAGATGAAGGAACCCAGTTTAGAGGAGAATTTTGAGTACCTTTACAACAGGCTGCAGGAGTGGAAAAAAAGCCGAAATTAAACTTCAATATTTAATAAGGCGGAGCGATATTATAAGGTTAGTATTGATTTGTGGTGAAACCGTTTGGTGTATCTCAAGCAACAAGGAGATCCGGCATGATCTTCTTTTTAGTTATAAAGGGGTAATATGAGGATGTCAGAAAAAAGAACTGAATTAAGAAACGATAGCGATGAAGCTTTTGAATTGAAACACATAAAAATAGAAGGAGAGCTTGACTATAGATCAAAATCGTTTAAATCTAAATGTGAGTTGTACATTGATCCGAAGGGGACCTCGGTATTTAGGATAGAAGCTGTAAATTTCTTGATTAACTCAGTTAAAATCAACGGAAAACTTGCAGATTATAAGTATGATGGAAGCAATATTACAATTAGCGTCCCCGACAATTTCAGCGACTTAAAAATGAAAATCACAGTAGATTATGCAATCGTCGATCCGCCTTTGGGTATGTATTTCATAACAGAAGACAAATATGGTGCTAACATTCAGCCCCAAGTTTGGACCTTAGGCGAGGGGCAAACTGAAGATTTTCAGGTGAGCGAAGATAACAAATATTGGTTTCCGTACATCCCCGGACCGGATAAGAAGTGTACGTCAGAAACCATCATTACCGTGCCAAAAAAGTACTATCTCGTGTCCAATGGAGATCTTTTAAGCGTTAAAGATATCCAAGAAAAACGTGTATATCACTGGAGAATGGATCGGCCTCATTCACCATATCTTATTTCACTAGTGTGTGGAGAATTTGATTTTTTTGAGGAAACCTATAAGAATACTAAGCTCATGTATTTGGTTCCAAAAGGCAAGAAACATGACATTGAAAGAACCTTCCCCATAACTAAGGAATTATTTGAATTTTACGAAAAATTCACAGGAGCCGAATATCCTTTTAAGAAGTTTTCCCAAACATGCGTTTATGAGGCAACTTTTGGCGGAATGGAAAATACTACCGCCAATACTTTAACTGAAAGAACATTGCATGATGAAATAGCTCATATTGATTTCAGCAGTGAAGAAAATGTTGGACATCACATGGCACATCAATGGTTCGGCGACTTAGTTACCTGCAAAACATGGGAAGATGTATGGTTGAATGAGGGTTTGGCAAGCTTCTTATACGCCTCCTTCGTCAAGAACAAACATGGGACTGATGAATACTACTATCATCTTTTAGATAAACTGGATGCTTACTTAAGGGCAGAAACACAGCGAGGAGTTAGTGAGATTTGCACCACTTATGGTACTGCCCCAAAAAAATCATTTGATAGATATTCCAGCGAAAAGGGAGGGCTTGTGATGTGTTCTTTATTGAACCTGATAGGAGAGGAGAAGATGCATCGGGTTTTAAAATCATATTTCTCAAAGTTTATGTACAGCTCGGCCACCACAAAAGATCTTGAGCAAATAGTTGATGAAGAATCAGATAGGATTTCCGCCGGATTTTTTGGCCAATTTATTTACTCTAAAGGATATCCTATACTGAATGTGACCTATTTCTATGATAATTCGCTGCATATCCTAAATCTTTCGTTCAAACAGAAGCAGTCAACATCCAGAGAGTACCGATTACAGTTTAAATTAATTTTGAATTTTAATAAAGGCAAATCTACAGAAATCCCTGTTACTTTATATAATATTGAACAGGAATTACAATTGAACCTCAACGACCGACCAACGTTTATCTGCGTAGATCCTGACATATCAATCGTTGGAATCGTAGAAGTCGAGGAAGACTTCTCAGAGATGAAATCAAAAATAGAAAATGACACGCATCTTGTTTGTAGGATAAGAGCGATAAGGAAAATGGCATATTTTAACAATAATGAATTTATTGACACATTAAGCCGGATGATTTCAAATACTGAGATACATTGGAGTATCGCTGCGGAGTCATCGAACGCCTTAAGTAGAATTGGAGGTAAAGAAGCATTAAATATTCTAATAAAAAATGCTCAACACCCCAATCCAAAAGTAAGAAGGGCGATAGTAAGGGCGCTTGGAAATTTTAGCGAAAAGGAATCTCTTGAAACAATATC
>JAJYDZ010000272.1 GCA_021790415.1 Thermoplasmata archaeon
CCATGGACGCAAGGATCGAAGCCCTTGTATGTCTAAAGAGATGGGGATAAATACGCTTGGTTATGCCTGCTCTGTTCAGTGTGCTTTTTAACGCTTTCCTCACATCGTCATAGGTCATTGACCTTCCCCGTATGCCCTCCGAAATATTACAGAATAAGGGAGCATTCATGTCATTTCTGTTTGGATGATTATCTAACCATGCCCTGAGATATGGCACTGAATTACCGATAATCCTCACCGACCTTGTTCCGGTTTTCCCCTCGAACGGAACTTCAAGTACGGCACCGTAATTGTCAAACCTGACACTTCTTATCTTCATTAACAGCAATTCCCCGATCCTGCACCCTGAATCGTATAATGTTGAGAATATCGCTCTGTCCCTTGCATTGTTGCAGGAATCAATCATGGCATTGACTTCTTCAACTGTGATGAGATCCGACTGTTGAATCTTCTGCCTGGGTTGCTTTATCTTGACGTCCTCAAACAAAACTTCAAATTTCCTTTTGGGAAGCGTCTTACGATAAAATTTCTTGAGCATCTTGATATATGTATCCTTTGTCCATTCGGAATAACCGTCATTGAGTTTCAGCATAATCTTTTTTATGTCGTCCTTGGAAGGGTTGAGAAAATTATCCGGGATCCATCTTGCCACTACCCTTAGGCGCTGAAAATAATTCATACGCCTCCTTTCACCGATATTCTCCAAAATTAGATCTCCGTCCACGAAATCAGTAATAGCCTTTTTTACGGCTTCGTTAAATGCTTCCTTACTCAGCATTTTTCTCTCATATTCAATTGTCAGGTTCGAAAATCCCATGTCATGATCAATTCAAAGAAGGTTATTAAATTATGGTAGGGATATGGACTTTAGGTTTAACGCCCGTTCGGGGCGTCTATTATTTTTATCACAAGATTTTCTTTCTGTGTTTAAGCTGAATGATTGGATTTTCATCTATTAGTATTCAATAAAATATAAAAATTGATTTGGCATTACTTATTCTTGCCGATTAGATGTTCCCTTGCTTTTGGCTTGGTATCATCTGTTTTCTCTGGTTCGCCGACTAGATTCATTGTTTCACTTCTTTCTTCATGATATCTATTGTCGCTTGGCTTAAGAGATATGGCCATATCATAGTTTTTAATTGCCTCTTCGTACTTTCCTAAGAGCTTTAGCAGATTTGCCTTTCTGTAATAATAATCAGGATTATTTTTGTTGATGGCTATTGCCTTATCAAATTCCTTTATGGATTCTTCATACTTCCCAAGATTATTTAGTGCATAACTCTTCTTCACATAGAATTCTGGATTTCTTGAATTCAGAGAAATAGCCCTATCATATTCCTTAGATGATTCCTCAAATTTTCCAATGGCATTAAAAGCCTCCGCTTTATGATTGTAGTAATCAGGATTATTACTGTTTATGGCTATTGCTCGATCATATTCCTTTATGGCATCCTCATATTTTCCTAATCTTATGAGAGCATGGCTCTTTTTAATATAGATATCAGGATCCTTTGGGTTTAGTGCGATCGCTTTGTCATATTCAACAATTGCATCATCATACCTTCCCATGGACTGGAGAGCCCAAGATTTTCGAATGTGATATTCAGGGTCTTTAGAGTTTATTCCAATTGCCTTATCATAGTTAGCGACTTCATCATCATACCTTCCTAACATGTGCAAAGCTTCTGATTTACGCATATAGAAGTCAGGGTCTTTTGGATTCATCCCGATTGCTATATCAAAACTCCTAATAGCTTCATCATAGTTTCCAATGGCATACAGAGTGTTTCCTTTATTGAAATAATACTTAGGGTCTTTCGATACATCTGTCATGAAAATGTATTTACTGTATCTTTAATTCTTTTTATTCGTAAATTTTGTGCGAAATTTTCGATGTGCCTTCAATTCAACAATATAATAAATCCAATCTCCTGCGTATTGACCATAGCAAAATCTATGTATGTAACCAAACCTGATTATTCGGTATTTCATTCAATTCATCATCCTATATAGAATTAGAACTTTGATTAAATATCTGCTATCTTTAATATCTGCTTTCCAAAATTAGAACCAGTAAACAACTTTTTGAATACTTCCGGAGCATTTTCCAAGCCATCTGTGATTTCTTCTTTTTGCTTTAATCTCCCTTCCTTAAGCCATAAATACAAATTCTTGTAAGCTTCTCCAAACCTATTTGTGAAGTCGGAAACTATGAATCCTTCCATCCTTCCTCTCTTCGAGATAAGATTTGCGTAATTTCTTAGCGGTTGGAAATTCATTGTTCCGTATCCGGATATTGCACCACAGAGAACAATCCTGCCATTTTGTTTAATTTTTGAGAGAACTATATCTAGAATCTCCCCTCCAACATTATCAAAATAAACGTCTACTCCATCAGGAAAGACTTCAGAAAGTTTTTCAGAAACGTTGTCTGTACGGTAATCAATGCAATAATCAAATCCCGCTTCTTCCATGACCCATTTACATTTCTTTTGACCGCCTGCGATACCAACTACTCTTGCTCCCTTAATTTTGGCTATCTGACCTGCTATTGAGCCGACAGATCCCGCTGCACTGGAGACTAAAAATGCGTCTCCTTCCTTAACCTTTCCAATTTCCGTCACACCAAAATATGCAGTCATTCCCGTTATTCCAAATAGGCTAAGAGAATACCACGGAGGTCCCACAGATTCAATTGGCCTTACGTGATTAACAAATAGTCCGTTTGATATGGCATACTCCTGCCAACCAAATACGCCAGATACCAGTTCCCCAACTTTGAATTGTTCGTTTTGAGATTCTATGACTTTTCCAACCGCCAATGACCTAATAACTTCACCAATCTGAATTTTTTTTACATATGTATCTCGTTTCATCCAGTTAAGTTGGGTTGGGTCGAAAGAGATCCAGATATTTTTTACCAAGAACTCCCCAACACTTAATTTTGGTATTTTCATTTGAGTCAGTTTCACATTTTCGCTGGAAAAATATTCTTTTGGTCTGCTAATGAGAACCCATGCATTATTGGAAATTTCCATAATTCACCAAGAATGATCTTTTGAATAAAGCTTTGTTCCTTATTCCGGGTTTAGATAAACTCCTACGCATCAACTTCTTAGGTTTACCAAATTAAGTTCATATGGTTAGTTTCTTCTCAATTTTAATTGATAAAATCCCGATAGATATAACCAATCCAAAGATCATAAATGTGGTCCAAATAATAATAGGAAAATTTTGAAACAGTTGAAGAAGTGACGTTCCAATCACAGGTCCAAAGGGAAGTACAAATCCGCTTACCATTGAATAGGTTCCAAAGTATCTACCTCTATTCTCGATGGTGGACATCTTGGAGATAATGGCTGACGCCATTGGTAGAATCATGTCTTCACCAATGCTCAAAACAGTAACTAATATTCCTATCATATAGAAATTTGTGATTACACTAAATAACAGGTAAGATATGGCGTAAAGTAAAAGTCCTAGAAAAATAACTTTAACTTCACCTATTTTATAAGCTATTTTATTGACTGGTACTTGAAACAAAACAACAATTACTGTATTTAAGGCAAATAAAATTGATATTTCAATAGGTGTCAAAAGGTCGTAATAACTGAAATAAATTGGAAAAAGGGGAGTTAAAAACATCAATGATACCAGACCTGATAATGCCAGCACAATGGAGACTTTAAGTAAATTTTTATTTTTTGATATTTTAGTTGTTTCCCGTATTCTATTTATCCCTAAATTAGAGGATTCAGGAACATATTTTAAATATAC
>JAJYDZ010000273.1:0-1876 GCA_021790415.1 Thermoplasmata archaeon
TCTCAACTAACTCAGTGAACTCCTCAAAATTATTCAACACGGCACAAATCAGTGATACCTTAGCCATTTTATTTTAGGTCCTTATTGATTTATAATACTATTAACTTATAAGTAAGATAGTATCACACCTCTAAAAACATTTCAAGCATTCTACCGATTTGAAGGTTTATACTGTCTTAAAATCCTTTACATGATATAAGTGCTCATCATCTCCAGAATGTCTTTTACATCTAATATAGGAATTATTGTCTATTGCCATAAAATACCAATCTTTCCCTGGTCTAGGGAATACAGTAGTAAAGTCACCATCTGTTATAACCAATACATATGGGCTAGTTCCTGTTTCCTCCTCAATCTGCTGCACATAATTAGATACTCTGTGAATATCTGTAGTGCCAGATGCTACCGTACCTCCTGGTACATATGGGTACAGATAGGTCCCCCAAGTGCAAGGATATGCCTTAATAAGATTTTCTGGAATATCTTCTAATAGTCCTTGAAGCATTCCAACTAAACTTCTTGGAATTGAACCTGAAAGATCCAGCGCTATTACCAAAACCGGGATACTATCTCCTTTATCAGTTGGTTTGGGGTCCTTAGTATTTACCTTTGGAATAATTGCTCTGGGGAAAACAGAAATTAACCTACGATTTTGTTTTGTCCAATCATATTTAATCTTTGTCTTCTTTCCGGACTCCATAACTTTTGGATTTATCTTTGATAAAAGATACTTCCAATTCATCCTAGCAGGAGTTATCTGGTTTGCGCTGGTAAGATTAGCTCCAGTTGGAGAATATCCTCCACTATTGGTATTATCAATTTCTTGCAAAAATTCTTCAACAGTCTTGTTATTTTCCTTCGCTGCTCCCTCCACCAGATCCTTTAAATAATCTTCTAGATCTAGAATATCATTATCATCTATCTCAATGTCCCCACATCCATGCGAATGTGGTTTACCATCTCCGGATTTACCATCTTTAGGTTTACCATCTCCACTAGATTCTTCATTGAATCCCTCGTTGCCTGAAGATTGATTAGGACTTCCTCCTCCATTTTCTTCGCCCGGGGGCTCTTGTTGCATTAACAAATCATATACCTGCCTTGTACTCAAGGCAGAACAGTTGATATTTAATAGATCATTACCAGTAATTGCTCCATCTGGAAGTGGAAGCTGATAAACATCACTAATAATATCATTACTGATACATTCTTGAGCAAGATGTAGTACTTCCTTGTTGGGGAAATTACCATCTATCCTTTCTTGGATATGATCAAAGATTAGGTGCTCTGTTGCATGAAGAACAACCGAAGCCACCATTTCGGTGCTCACCGATTCGATAAAATCCTCATTAGCAATAAAAACCATCTTCTTATTTTGCTTATCCCACTTCAAAGAAGCCGTATTAGTAGAATTATCTATTATAGGCTTGCCCATACCACGGGCCAAAGACCCCATATTTGGATCCTGATATAATAGTTCTATTAGGCCTTCTTTAAAAGACTCTTCAAAATTATTTAACATTTTTCCTGATTTCTATCATGTAAAATTTTGTACGGTCACAATATTTAATTCGTTATTGTTATTGAAGACGTAGTTGTTGAAGATGAAATCACCTCAATAGGAACATACATTCCCGATGAAATCACATCACTAGGAGTTGGCACAACATTTACATGAGCGGAGGAATCTGGAACATCAGTACTCTCTGTAGCATCCCCTGACTCAACTTCAGTAACCTCTACAACAATCTTTGGATGAGTCGCTATATACTCTCTCATAGCGAGAGCGAGATTTTGAGTTTTGTTCCACATCCAATTCTTTGTAAGAACAGACTCTTGGTTCCTATCAAAATCTTGGACAATTACACCGTATTCA
>JAJYDZ010000273.1:1886-3776 GCA_021790415.1 Thermoplasmata archaeon
GCGCTCCGAAGTCTGTACATCAATTTCTCTTCGAAACTTGTGTCTGTGCCCTCCAGGGGAGTGTTATTATTATCGGTAGAGATTTCCGCAGGAGTTCTATTCTTCTGCTGTTCAGCAACAATTTTTCCCAATTCGGAATAAGTCTTAATCAGAGGTTCCTGATATTGCTTCCTGCGCAATTCAGAACTCCCGAGCTTTATTAATTCCTTGGCATTGGTAATCACTTCATCAGAATTTAGACTAATTTTATTCCCCCCACCAGACATTGCAGCCTCAAGCCGCTCAGACCAATGCTTATGGGCAATAATGATATCATCAGGAAGTGATGCAGCAATTATTTCTGCTGTCCCAAATTGCATAAATGCATCTAGAACCTTTTCGAGCCTTCTTGGAGAAAAATATCCCAAAGTATTTTGCTTACTTCTCTGAGACTCTCGATACGATCCCTGATAATCCTTGAAAAGATCAATAGCTGTACGAGCAATGGGAGCTCCATACTTATTCTTGAAATAAGAATAATCAGCCACAACCTCAGATGTCAAGAAGAAATCGAATCGGTCTCTAACAGCAATATCCAATTCTTCGGTGTTATAGCCCTTATCAACTGGATTGATCGCTGCTACGACACAATGCAAATTTTTGAGAGGATCTCCGTTAATACTTCTGAATTGGATAATTTCCATTACTGCATTAATTGTCTTCGGATCTGCTCTATTCAATTCATCGAAGAAAATAATTTGTGCTTCATCAATTTCTCGTGGTCGGTAATATTCAACAAGCTTCGTTAAAGTATTAGGAACTGGAATACCGACAAGATCAGCGAAAGGATCCAAAGTAGACGAACTGTAATATTTCATGCTGAGGTCTAACTCATTAGCAGCCGTTCTCAACATCTCGGTCTTGCCAGTACCAGCTTCTCCCGCGATAAGAATATTCTTACGCGCCTTCATATATTCTTTCAGCTGTTGGACATTAATTGCCATTATTTCTTTCCCTCTTATTTTTATTTGTTGGTTTTATTTTGTTCTGTTATATTTTCTATACCCATGGATAATCTGATTGAGGAGCTTCATATTTAATACCTAATTTTTCTCGCATTATTTTCCGTTGCTTTTCCGACTGAGCACCCCAATAGCCATACTTCTCATGATGTAGGGCATGATTCAAACATTCAGCTTTTACTGGACAGCGCTTGCACATTTTTTTTACTTCATCAGATACTGATCTTCCTGTCTGTGTATAGAAATCGTTTACAGAAAAGGGCACGAGCTTTTGCTGAACTTCATCAAACTTTAATGTAGTCCTACACAGGCCCCTTTTTTGCCAGTCAAATTGTATGTGTTTATTATTCATTTAATTTATCTTTTTCAACAGATCAATGATATAGTCAGCAAATCTGGTTGCTTCAATCAAATCATTCTTGCTTTTATCTCCATCGATAACTGCAGTAATGCCGACAATTGTGCTGTGCATATTTCCATTAATCAGATAATCAAATATCTTTGTATGCAACTGTTCATAGTACTCATCAGTTAACTCGTGGATGTCTGTTTTAATTTCTTCGGACACCATAGTTAATTATCTCCTTCTTTTCACTTGCGATGTAAGATGATATCCATGACAACTAGTACAAAAATAATAACGTATTTCTTGTCGTTTTTTATTATTGCTTGCCATAATATCAATTAAGGCTATTTTAGCTGATGATTCGTATCTATAACTTTTTTTATTTTGCTTTTTACATATTTTCATCATATCTCTTCTTATCTACCATATACCAAAACAAAAATAATAAAAAGTACGATCATTATAAACCAAAATGCCATAATTCCTCCTTTCTCAAAAGGAAACATTGTTTAAATTATTTTAAAAACCATCTTTTATAAGTTC
>JAJYDZ010000274.1 GCA_021790415.1 Thermoplasmata archaeon
GATCAAGGGAAATGGAAATCAGTTGATGAAATAGCATCGACGATTGAAAGAGAAGCAAGCACAGTATATCGTTCACTTCAAAAATTACTCACAAACGGCCTTGCAATCAGGAACATGAAAACAATAAAAACCGGGGGATATTTCTACGAATATGCACTTGCACCTGTCACAGCTATTGAAAAACTGACCCGGGAAAGAATAGATTGCATGAAAAACGGAATGGAAAAACTTCTTGCAGATCTCGTTCAGGAAATCGGTGCAAGAAGCCCATAAAACTTATCTTTCAAAGCATTATTAATATTCCGCCTATGGCAGAGAGAATTGGGCCTATTATAAATCCTCCACCAAGCATGAACAGGATTATGCTCAGCACAAGTATGACGATTCCATTGATCACATGGTCTCCCTTTCTGCGTCTTCTTGAAATTTCGATCATACCATATGAAATGATTATCTGGATCAATCCAATCACAATCAGTACAGCAATGGCCGCTCCTGCACTGACAGAATAGTCCGGTATACGGTAAAAAGACGTAGCGGATGCAAGCGCACCACCAATCAGTCCCGCAAGAATCCAAACAACTCCGCCAATTATTCCAAGAATCGCGCCAACAAATGTCAAAGTTCTACCTACTTCTCTGTCAGACATAGGAGAATAATCCGTTATACTATATAAAATCTGCCAAATTTGAGTTTTTCTGTGAACTATAAAACAGGTACTTTTGGGATTCAACAGACAGAGTATATTATATATTCGCTAAAAATAATACAATTCGAATTTCTTATAATCTTCCAAAAAACACCATAGAACATATTCATGAAACACGCATGTTACAGTATGAGTGACCTATTTGATTATGCATTAAGATTAAAAAAACAACATTTTGCACTTCTTTATTTTTTTTACATACATGGGGACGGTAACCGTTAACGAACTTCAATGGAAAATTATGACTTAATACATTTACTAGTGAATCACTGTAATCTCCACCGAAAGATTAATAATATTTTGTGACTTTGATCTAATTGATATGAGAATATTTATTAGTGGTGACATGGAAGGTCTACCTGATATTTTTTACCCTCCACCCATAGAAAATGTGAGCGATAGAATATTAGAAAGAGAGGAAAAATTGTTTACACATTTTGTATCTTTTTTAGCTAATTCTTTGCATAATAACGGTGCAGATGAAATCCTCGTTTCTGATTCTCATGGCAAATTAACAAATATAATATTCGAATCTATGCCAAGATACGTTTCACTTATAAAAGGCGGTATTAGGCCACTCGATATGGTATATGGGATAGATAGGCAGATAGATGGTGCTGTTTTTTTAGGTTTCCACTCAGCCTCAGGGACTATGTACTCAAACTTTGATCACACCTATGATGGAGATATTTATCACAAAATAATGGTCAATGGACAAATTGCAAGTGAGTATTATCTTTGCTCGCTTGTGGCAGGAGAGTTTAATGTTCCAGTTATAATGGTTTTAGGTGACAACAAGCTAAGTGATGAAGTATCTAGAATAACTCCTTGGGCAGTTTACGTGACAACGAAAGAATCAATAGGAAACTGGTCAGCCATTTATAATAGTTTGGAGACAATCGAAAAAAAAATTAGTGAATCATCAAAAAAGATAATGGAAAAACTAAGCAATGATGAATCTTCAGACATAAAACCTTTAATAGTAGATGGGAGATTAGAGTTTCAATTTGAGCTAAAGAGAACTGTCTATGCTGATGTTGCAGAGATGATTCCAGGGGTAGACCGTTTAAATGGATATACTTTAAGATATTTTGCCGATAAGCCATCAAGTGGGTTTAAAATGATTCAGTTGATCTCATATCTTAGTGCGGGAGTTAAGAGTTATATTGATTCATAATACTCCTGCTCTTTTTTCCTATCGTAAGAAATAAAGGTGAGCCGAAAATGACTGTTCAAGAGATACTTAAAAGCATAGAGGATGATATCAAGTACCAAGTGTCCTGTCTCCTCTTTTCTGCAGTATTGAATGAAAAAGAGGGTAAAATTTATTTAAAAGAAAAGGCATCGCCCCAAGAAATTTTAAGACACATCAAGATTAAGAAAGGCGTATGGAACAATTTCAAAAGTTTTCGTTTCCCAAAAATAAGAGATAAAGGAGAAATATCTTTAACTAATGAAATACATCAGTCGGACTTGATTGATATTAAAAATACGATTCGTATACACAAGTCTCTATCCATTGAGGATTGGTTTCTCTATGAAATCTACTGCAAGAAAATTCGAATGCTAAGTATGGATAATATATTAAACTTCGAGGTTTTGAAAATATCTGAATTGAATGATCGTTTCATTTTTTTAGATGATCCTTTAGAAGAATCTGCCAAAGTCAATATAAAGATATATGCTCAGATGCTAAAAAGGAATGAGGAAGATGATTTGTTAATATATAGTCCAATAATAAATCTCTTTGCTGAAATTGAACCTGCACAGATGGAGAATATCACGGAAAAAACTCAATATGGGGAATACCACATATTACGAGATGTCAATCGCGGTTATATCAAACTTTCTGATTTATCAATTAATCTCGATTTAATCGAATCTAATAAAACGCATATTAAAATAGAGGAACTGATGCTTGCTGCCTTTAGGGAGAATTTTATAAATATTGTAAACGATGTAGAAGAGAAATCATTAGAAACAAATTCACCAAAATTCTACCACCAAACATTCTGGATTCATTCTTTGGTTCTTGACTCATTTAAAAAATTCTCATCTGATCCATTATCCACGTATATCGACGCAATGAAAGTGGATTATGATAAACTTAGAATAATTCTTTTCATATTAAACCTTCTTTTTCCAAATATAGATCAATTTACTTATGTGGACACAGACGTATATACCCCTGCTACATTGAAATCTAGAGTTGACACAATACGAAAAATAGTAGAAGTGTCAACGGTTACTTATTTATCACCAGGATCAGTGACGACTATTGATGATTACTCAGATCCTGAAATTAAAGAACATTTGAATAATTGTTACCTGCATAAAAAATACGATGACATTGACTTTAATTATGGTGGACCAAGAAACGAGTTAGCATATCACCTTTTATTTATGCTAAGGATCTCTGCTCAGACAACTTTAATAACACATTATCAGAAACTTGTTTTAGATATTGCTAAAAAAGTTGAAAAAAATAAAATCACTTACCTAAACACTGTAAGCGAGATCAGGAATTTAATAGAAGATTCGCTTGAAGAAATTTCAGGACACAATCTTGCATTATTCAAATATCCAGATATCGAATCAGAATATCGATTAATTCTTCAAATTAATTATGTTCATAATTATTTTGAAGACCTCCTTAAAAATCTTGATATTTTTAGTCAATGGGCAATAGAAGAACAGAGGTATGAACAGATTCAGAAACAGTCGGTAATTCAAAATCAGCAGATTCAAATATTAAACGACTTAAAAGATTTGTTGAATGATAACCGTAAGTTGACAAAAATTTTAATCAACTTAACGTGGATGATTGTTTCTTTTTCTGCAATCTCTGTTCTAATTGCATTATTATTTTACCTTCGCATATTATGATTTGTTTAGTGACTTTACATCTATTTTATTTTTGTAGATCGCCCAATATGATTTTCAGCATGTTTTCGTAAACCAACACTGTGGGTGCACTACCCTTTCAGCACCTGATCAAGTTTCATGATCCTTCCCACCTCCCTTCCTATTTCTGACTTGAAATCCAATCTCCCGCTCACCT
>JAJYDZ010000275.1:0-1979 GCA_021790415.1 Thermoplasmata archaeon
TAACAGCGGCGAACCCATAAGAGTCACGATGAATGTGCAATCTCCTGAGGATCTTGGCACACTCCTTTACAGATCACCGTCAACAACGGTGTTAATTCCAGAAATAGCAGCTGAAATCTATCCCGGTGAGAATTCAGAAGGGGGAATAGTATCAATAGAAGGTCTCTTGGATAATATAAAGGAAAGATTCAACACTATGATCCAAGACTTTGAAGGGGATCAGGAAGACCTCAAAAAAATTTTCAGGTTTTTTGAAGCCATAGACAAAAAAGAACAGGAATCATTTACCCTTATCCTCGAAGACAAATCTGGAAAATGCAGGATTAACAGCTCAAAGGCGCTGATTGATCGCTTGGACACGCTGGAATCTTGATTAATTGTCTAATCGATGGAATATCCAAGGAATTCTCCAAGCGGGCCTGCTTTTCTGACCTCAACATTTCCCACACCTAAGGTTTTCACATCTGCCATAACATTCCTAAGGTAATTGGAGTAAAATGATGTCATTACTATTGAATCAAAATACATAACGCCGTCATCATTTTTTTGGCACTCCATTATTACGGGCTCCAGATAATCGATGGAGCCAGCCATCTCATCGCCATGTGTTTTTAACTGTGCAAGATTGTGCTTTTCAGATATTACGCTGATACCATCAATCTTCGGAATTTTATCTTCAAATTTGTAAAAAGCATCTGTTACGTTATGTGGTGTATTATACCTGATCTTTCTTATCCACTTATAATCCATTATTCCACCAAGCTTTTTTGGATCATACTCTAATTTCATACTGGAGTAGTAGAGACCAGGAACATTCTTCATAATATCAAGTGTTCTGGATATTCCCCTATTTTCGCCAAGGTATGCTATGCTAAATCCCGGTAAGTTTTCCTTCAGTTGCAATATCAGTTCTGAAAATCGTTCCAAGTCCTTCCTTGAGAAATTGAATATTATGTGATGTACCCCATCATGTAGATATTTATAATTCACTACCACTGACGGTATGGCAAGTAATCTTTCGTAGTTCTCAATGGATGGCATTCCAACTTCTTTGTTTACGATATAATATAAATCTCCTGAAGTTCTGCACTGGAATTCTCTGTTGAATATCTCTAGATTTCTCATCGATTTTACTTCTTTCTTATCAACAAAGTAACTTATGGAGATACCACTTTTATCGAGATACAGAAACGACGGTATATGATCCACGAGATCGGATAAACTCCTGAAGACCTTTAATTCACTTGCAATTGTTGCCTCACATTCCATATCAGGAATCCCATCCATTTCCTTGACGAGCACATTCATACATTTTTATTTAGATTAAAAGACTTTGTTCTTCAACCGTGTCTTTATATATCTCTTAATATCTATATATTGGCAAAAATCTGAACAAATAGAAGTAACACTGGAAATATGATAAAAAAGGCTTAAAGTACAAAGCAGTGCTGTTAAATATTACATTATACAAAATTTAAAGTAAGGTATCACATAACACGGTATGGACAAGATCACAGGAAAGAAAATTCTCTTCACGGGAGGATGTGGCTTTATAGGTTCAAATTTTGTCAGAAAAATATATGATGGAAATGAAATAACAATTATTGACAATCTTTCAGGTGGGAAGGAAGAATTTCTTTCCGATCTTATAAAGGCAGGGAAGGTAAAATTGGTAAAGAAAGACCTTAGAAAAGCAGAATCCTTTCAAGGGTTGGGAGAATTTGATATGGTAATTCATCTTGCCGCAGATTCTGACGTAAGGCAGGGAGCAGTCGACCATAAATTTTCTCTCGATACGAACGTCATTGGGACATTTAATCTCCTTGAATTCATGAAAGAAAAAGGCGTAAAGGAGATGATATTTGCCTCGACCTCCGCAGTGACAGGAGATACGGAAATCCTTCCGACGCCTGAAACATTTGGACCATGCCTTCCAATTTCATCTTACGGTGCTTCCAAACTTGCCTGTGAGGGCTTCA
>JAJYDZ010000275.1:1989-3767 GCA_021790415.1 Thermoplasmata archaeon
TCCGATCATATTCACATTATCATGGCATTAAAGCCTCAATATTCAGGTTTGCAAATGTGGTGGGAAGAAACTCTACTCATGGAGTGATATATGATTTTATCAATAAGCTTAAAAAGAATAACAAGGAACTGGAAATCCTTGGGGACGGAACGCAGAGTAAGTCATATATCCACGTTGATGATTGTATAAACGCAATGATTCACATTTTCAAGGAAACCAAAAAAACTGATATAGTAAACCTAGGAAATTCAGAAGTCACTTCAGTGAGGAAAATTGCAGAAACAGTAATTGAGCAGATGGGTTTAAAAGGCATACCGATGAAGTTTACTGGCGGTCCAGAAGGAAGAGGATGGAAAGGAGATATAAAACATGCATTTCTCTCCATAGATAAGATGACTTCTATGGGTTGGAAAAATCAGTATAGCAGTGATGAGGCGGTAAAAAAGGCCGTACAGGAATCATTACAACAGATTATGAATTAATAACCCTAACAATTAAGGGTAACACCATATATATTTTTTTGAGATTATTAATTGTGATAAAATGAAAGTTTCAGACCAGATGTTTATAACAATAATAATCGCAACATTCATTGTTTTTGGTGCGGGAATGTATGTGGTAGGAAATGCAGGACACAACTCAGCTGCACCCAGTGCTTCAACTTCAAGCTACAATTTAACGCTTGTAATAACTCACAAGAACTATTACAACTCAAGCATAACCTCGCAGCCAAGATACTATGTCCTTGAAGGAAACCAGCTTGTAAGTTCGGCCAATATTTATGTGCCTTCATATGCAACAATCCATCTTACCATAATAGATTATGATAATGGAAATGCAACAGCCCCATCTCAATATCTCAATGTAATGGGAACACAAAACAATATGGAGTTCATAGTGAACCAGACAAATGCCCATGTTACAAATCAGAGCAGTACTGTGGGATCATATACTCATCAAGTATCAGCAGCATCCATTGCACACACATTCACCCTCTTCAACAAGAACAATCAGGAAATACTCAATGTACCAAGTCCATATGAATCAACAGTTTATACAACATTTACTACCCAGGGAGCAGGATATTTCACATGGCAGTGTGAAGTAATCTGTGGTTCAGGTGCAAGTGGATGGGGAGGAGCAATGGTAACTCCCGGGTGGATGACTGGTTCATTCATCGTCCAATAAACACCAATACCTTTTTTTTCTTGTTGTAATATGTTTAAATGGCAATCGAATACAAAGAACCTGATTTCACCAAAAATATTTTTAACTGGATTATTTCAAATTCTAAAAAATGCAGGATAAATTTGGCTCTAAGTGGAATGAGCGACTATAACCCTCATGACTTCGACATTGAAACAAGCTTTAGCAAATTCATGGATGATGCAGGTTCAGTGGATTCGAAACTCAGGGAAACAATTTCTGATTTTTATGGCGTGAAGAAAGATGAAATTGTTTTTACTACCGGCGGTTCAGAGGCCATATTTCTTGCAGCTCTTTACTTTAGAAATACATCAGGAAGGGCGCTAATACCAGTTCCAGAATATGAACCAATGTTCCGCGCACCGCATTCCATAGGGACTAAAACCATTCTTGTCAAAGAAGAAGAGTTTCAAAAGGAATTCAACAAGAAAACAGATCATGTACTCATATCAAATCCAAACAATCCAACAGGTAATGCAACACTTAGCGATGGAATTAAAATGGTAATGGAAGAAAGCCCGGAAAAGCTCTTTATAGATGAGGCATTCAGAGATTTTTCCTTTAATAAAGAA
>JAJYDZ010000276.1 GCA_021790415.1 Thermoplasmata archaeon
GTTATAGATTCATCAAAAATGCTGAAGCATTATTATGATGTAAATACACCTCATCTTGTTGTACCCACCACACTCTCGGCATCAGAATTCTCCCATATAGCTGGTTACACTTTCGATTCGGTTAAGAATGGTGTGAGGGACAAAGCAATTACTCCTTCAATAATATTTATTGACCCGGCAGCTGCTAAGGAGACTCCAGATAAACTCTGGAGGTCAACGGGTATACGATCACTTGATCATGCAATAGAAACAATCTTCTCGAACAGAGAAAGTGAATTAGCCATAATTATGGCACTTAAGGCAATAGAAAAATTATTCAATAATCTGCAGGGGAAGGATGAGGACAATCGTCTTGAATGCTTTAAGGCAGCGTGGTATTCCTATTTCGATGTGTTTGATTCAAAAATGGGCATTAGCCACAACATAGGTAAGGTTATAGGATCCAAATGGGAAATTCCACATGGTGTTACTTCCTGTATGACTCTTCCCTTAGCTATGAAGTATTATTCACGTTATTTTAAAAAAGAAATGAGCCAAATTAAGACTGCCATAGCAAATACTCGCTATGCAAACATGGAACCATGGATTGCAGTTGAAAAATTAATTGATGATCTTCAACTGAAAGCAAAACCTTCCGACTATGGATTAAGCCTTAACGACAAACCATATATTTTTGAAAACCTGAAAGATAAACCGGATTGGGCTGATGATTTCCTTACGGAGTTCCTTTCTTAGGGAAAATCCAACTCCATCAATCCACTTCTTTCACTCTTCTTCCTCACAACTCTTGTCTTAGAAAGTACCTTAATGGATATTTCCATCATGGGTGATCCAATACCAGCAAAGAAATGGCCCCCTGAAATATTGTGATGAATATCCGCAAAGGAACCATGTACATGGAGAATTGGATCGTTTTCCGCTATGGATCCTGAAAACGAAACTACCTCTCTGGGCTCATCGAATGTCATTTCAACATATTTATCCCCTTTCAAGTAGCCCACTCTCCCTTTACTTATCATTCCTATTCCAGAAAGTATTAGACCAGATGAAATTTTTTCCTTTTCTATTAGGCTTTTAATGGCTTCCATAACGGAATCTCCCGTCTCTATCTTTAGAACGATGAAATCACTATCTCTAGAATATTTCAATTATACTACCTCCTCAAGAAAGGCATGAGAATCTTCCATTATTACTTTTTTAATTCCACAGTTTTTGAACATCATCTCTTTGAAAGGGATACCTGTCAAAGTGCTTGCAATGATTGAAAGAGATCCTCCATGGCCAATAATTAGACACTTATTGAATTCATTATTCATTATTTGCTCAATAAATTCACTCACCCTGGAAATGAGTTGAGATAAGGGTTCAATTCCCTCGAGAATATCATCGCTAATGTATTTTGATATTGTAAGCTCAATTCCTTTAATTTTTGACATTTCTGAGAGGGTAAGCCCAGCTAATTCGCCTGCATTCCTTTCCCTCAATCTTACATCGTATTGAATTGGGATATCTCTATTTGCATTAATGATCTGAGCAGTTTCTGCAGCCCTCTCAAGATCACTTGAATATATTAGATCAAAATCGATATTCCTAAGCTTTTCGTATGCTTCCTGAGCTTGCATTTTACCTCTTTCGTTTAATGGAATGTTTGCATGCCCTTGAAATCTCCCTGCGCTATTCCAGTCAGTTTCACCATGACGAACGAGGTAAATCTCTCTCCTCCCGTTAACCACATCTTTCAAAATCGGAACCTTTTACTGTAATTTTATAAACTATTTACAAATTTGTTCATACTTATGATACCAGAAACTAAAAGCCCCAAATGTTTGCTTAAAACAGCACTTTAAATTAAAAAATAGTTTAAAGGAAGATTAATTCCTTTTATCGGATAAACCAAGCCAGAATTTTTCTTCCAAATCGAGAATACCCTTTGCTCCCTTGAAAAAGTTCTCTCTGGCTTTTTCTTCACTCTTGTGCGTTCCAAGAACATCTTCCATTGCAGCCTCGTGCTGATCTTCCAGTGCCCTGTGGAATGTAAAATATTCAATGTCTGCATTGGCATATTTTGGGTGGTTTTTGAGCCAAACGTTGAATCCTGAAAGTATCTTGTCCCACATGGGTATTGCCATATTCTCAAGACCAAATTCTGCACCAAGCGCTTCAAAGTATTCACCCGCAAAATAATTCCTCATTCCATCAAGCCAAGCTTTTGTTGTTGGTAGTTGTTTCCTCTTGACAAGTGTTTCTGGTTCTATTCCAATGCTTCTGAGATACTTTCTATAGAGAAGTTCATGCCTCTTTGTCGGGTCCATATCACCAAGTTCTGAGACAAGTATTGTGGTCAGATTTGCTGCGTCATCTTCATTTGGCGTGTTTACTAAAAGCGTAGAAAGGATTGCAACCCATTCCCTTGTAAAATGGTAAAACTCTATTGAGAAATTCTTAAATTCCTCCTCCGTAATATTACCTTTTGCGAACCTGTCTATAAACGCATTGTTTGTAGCATTGTGCTTTTTAACGAATTCATACGTCTTTGCATAAAAGTTTTCTTCATTTACTTCGCTTACTATCATACATTATATGATCATTGAAAGGGTATAAAAATTTTGTTGATAAAAATTAAGCATAAATACTAGTTTCGAAAACAAACTCACTATCATTTGCTAAGTTTTTGAGAAAATCATCATTTAAGATACCAGATGATTTAATCTGCTCCTTTGGGAGGCAGAATTTTTTCTGTCTCTTCAACAGTGAGAGACAAAGTTCCTTTCTTGCCACTGTAGCAAGATCTCCCGTGATCACGAAAGACCCATCCTGATTTAACATTTCCACCGAAAACCTTTTTAGCTTACCTTTCTGGTTCAAATAAAAAATGTTATTTCTTGCTTCAATTATAAATATCCTGTCAAGACCAAGATATGGGAGCATCATAATATCACCTATGTTTCTTTTTTCGAGAAAATTGTCCAGTCTTGTCTGGCTTTTCATGATATATTCATATATTGAAGATGACACATCTTTTTCACAGAGGAATATTAATTTGCTTCCTGGAAAGTGATTAATTTTATCAATTATCCTTTGAGGTTTTGATATATCTGAAATTTCTGATTCCACGACAATGCCCTCACCACCATTCAAAAAAAATCCATCTGCTCTGTAGCCGTTTATCATCACCTCTTTCTGTAGGATTAGCTTTCTTCCATCCAGATACTGCGAAAATAATTCTGTTATGAATTCGTGATTAATCTTCCTCTCTTCCGGAGGTTTACCTGTGACACTTTCATCTGACCCATATTTAGAAATGCTGTCCCTTTTAATTGATTCGATATCTGCCTCTTCATTTGCTTCCCATCTAACTGGCTTAAAGCTTAAAGGAGGTTCCGAAATACCGGAGAAATTATTCCACATTGTAACGTAATTTCGTGGAGAAGATAATATGGATTTGACCGTATTTATTTTCAGTGATTCTGGTCTTAATGATGATGACAACAGACTTGCATCGGATTCTGAACACCTGAAAGCAAAGAATGAACCAGTGTTACCTATTATTGAGCTTAAATTGTGTCTATCGTATTGATCCAAATACTGGGAAGATAGCGTTAAAAATACCCCATATTTTCTTCCCTCGCTAAGTATTTCAGCAATTATCTTTGCCGGGAAGTTCTGAGCCTCGTCAAGAAGGACAAATGTCTCATTCCTCTTTGATGATCTTAGGGAACTGTGCCATATCTTGAATAAAATTAGAGTTCCAATAAGCGAAGTC
>JAJYDZ010000277.1 GCA_021790415.1 Thermoplasmata archaeon
TTTCAGTATTTTGCTCCCTGTCTCTTTCTATTTGCCTTTTAAGTCTTTCATAGTCTTCCGATTTTGCTTTAAGTGAGCCAGCAAATTTCTTGAAGTCATTTTTCCGGTTATATTTATCCACTAATTTTAATACAACGTCGGAAAAAGAAGTATCCTTGTCTTTGAGTTTTAACAAGGCTTCATATGCAGCGTTTGACAACGTAACGGGTTTTGTCATGTTGTATACGCATATTATGTACGTATATGATTTTTTCCTTAATCTTCATAAAGTCGGCTTTTTCTTATGGATTAGAATACCCTAAGAACATTATTTGATATCCACTTAGTTATTTAAGTGGCTCCATACCTATCCTCTGAAGATTGAAGCTTTATTGCCACTTAAATGGAGGAAGGTCAAGAGCTTTTTCAAATTCTTTCCTGGAATGCACGGGAAAATTGTCGCAGTGAGATATGATCACTTTTTCAAACGGAAGATCAAGCATCGCACGAAGTGCAGGTATTTCTCTCTTGCTATGCCAAGGGGAATCCCAGATGCGAAGTTCACCAGCACTCTCTGTCAATGCGTCACCAAAAACTATTACGTGTTTCTCAGGTACCCAAATTGGCGTCTCAGCGCGTCCTCGTCCGTCATAGAGAGGGGTGATGTTTCCTCTTATCTTTTCCTCTGAAATCAGCGGGGTAAGTTCTGTATGCGGAACTTGATCAGGAAAGAAAAACCTTGGACCAAATGGCTTTGAACCATATCTTTTAACGAATATATCTATGTCCCTCACGTGATCTGGCATTGTTATGACTGCCATTGTTGGGGGATCTTTGTCTAGTCGTTCCCATAATCCTATGCAGTCCAGTGAAGGCGCAAGCGGATCAATTATTATCGTTTCTCCGCCGGATTTGACAAATGTGGATGTAACAACCTGCTGATAGTCGTCCCCCTTTGACCAAAATGGGTGACGGGCTCTCCATATCCAGAGTCCCAGATCCAATTCAAGAATACCAACATCAGAGCCTGATTTAATCATATGTGGCTTCATCTCCGCTTTCAATTTTTTTTAGATCAAAAGTAATTAAGTTCATGCAAAGACATGTTTTTCCAGATAAATATCAATTCCGTCGCCCCGATAAAATTACTGCTTCATACTTCAACACGTATCCTGAAAATGCAGGTTGCATAGAAGAATTATTTCGTGCATTATTAGAAAAGACGAATCTATGCAACTTTGGTGCCTATTTCAATGGATCATTGGTTATCCCACAACTTTGAAGATATCGCTGTTTGTGAGTTCCCTGTCGAAAGTAGCCAGATTTTCAACATGATTTGCCTCAACAAGTTCCAAGGTTGTGCAATCAGTGAATCTGAACTTGGTAGTTTGTTGTCTTTGGAATCTGTCCCATGAGTCTTCGAATACACTGCTGCTGACTTCTAGTATCAGCATAGATTTTTTTATCATTTCTCCCGACATTGCTGCAGATTCCAATGATTTTGAACGCACCAGAATAACGGTGACGGTCTCATAAAATATGTATTCTGACGTGATCGCTGAGCCATATGAGGATTAGCCCTTTAAAGGTGATAAGCCTCATTACTGAACATGAGGTTTTTCATGAGGGTGAATTTGCCATGTTTCATATATCTGCAAAAATTAGGTTTCCAAGAAACTGGATGGCTTGAGGACTAATCCGAAGTCGTGATACCAAAAATTATGATAATCAGTACACTATTTGAGAACTCTCACAAATTCACTATGCAGGTTTTCAAATGCCTTGTCCTGAGTTAGCAGTATTTCGTTGTTTGCAACGCACACTCCATAAATCATCAAATCGTTATCGCTCATAACTTTTCCAGTTGATATCAATCGGATGTAAGCATTTGCGGCCTCTCTCACAGCTGCTTCACTTGACTGGTAGATAGCTAGGTTTTCAATTGGTTCTTCAAGCTCCTTCCTGTTCTTGTGTTTCAACAACTCAAATTCATTAACAAAGGTCATGCATAATTCGTTCGAGGGAAATGTTTCAATAATCTGGACCACGTCGCTCTTTCCTAACAGGTAATCTATAATTACATTTGTGTCAAGAACAACCATTCAATCACAGCTTTTCAGTGTTTTGCTCCCTGTCCCTTTCTATTTGTTTTTTAAAACTTTCATAATCTTCCGATTTTGCCTTGAGTGAGCCAGCAAATTTCTTGAAGTCATTTTTCCGGTTATATTTATCCACTAATTTTAGTACAACATCGGAGAAAGAGGTCTCCTTGTCCTTAAGTCTCAACAAGGCTTCATATGCAGCGTTTGACAACGTAACGGGTTTTGTCATATTACATACGCATACTATGTACGTATATGATTTTTTCCCTAATGTTCATAAAGCCTGCTGTTTCTTATGAGATAGAATACCTGAAGAACATTATTTGATATCCACTTAATTAATCGGCTTCCTCCTGTTCTTTGACAATTGTAATCGAATACCAACATTTTGGTCATATGTATGTTAATTGATGTCTGTCGGTTTAGAGTTCAGGGCTGTTATTGATGAGATCGCTTAAGATGAATAGATTTGGCATCTCTTCTATGAGGTTTTTCCACTGTAATTCTTGTTCTTGTTTATCTGGATGATGGTCCGAGGTATCTTTTCTATGTCTTCTGTTCTCATGCCTTTTATCATGGAAAGGCAGCTTTATGTCAGTGTGTAATTGAAGTCGTTGGCCTCCCGGAAATTCAGAAAGATAATAAACAGACATGGTTCTTATCCCTGCTCGTTTTCAATACGTTCATGATTTCCAGAATATTCTTACAAATCCTAAGTAATGTTTAAATATTACTTTTGAATAATATGTATATGGCTGTTGATACATTGGATATCAAGATAATAGATCTAATGATGGGCAACGCACGAATCAGCTGGAAAGAATTGGGAAATGAACTGGGATTATCGGCTCCTGCGGCGGCAGAAAGGGTTCACCAGCTACAGAAAGCTGGGATAATTGGAGGTTTCACGGCAAATGTCAATGCAGAAACAATGGGCCTCCATGTAATTGCCTTTATTGCGGTCAACATAGATCTCCCTCATCACAGGTCAGGATTTCTGGAAAGCGTCAAGATTCTCGATGAAGTTCAGGAATGCCACCATATTGCAGGGGACGATGACTATCTCCTCAAGATAATATGCAGGGATAACAAACATCTTGATTTTGTTGTAAATGACTTACTGAAGGTGATACCCGGAGTAATAAGGACTCGCACAACCATTGTTCTGAGTACTGCGAAGGAAACAATTCGAATCCCTCTAAAACTTGATGAAACAAACAATCCGCAATCTTCAGGTTCACACAATTCCGGAGAAAGCTAAGTGCCACTCCTGTACACATTCATGCAGGGACTTCTCATAGGTTTCTCCATAGCGGCGCCAGTTGGCCCTATAGGAATCCTCTGTATCCAACGCACCATTAGCTACGAAAAGATTGCTGGCATAACAGGTGGACTTGGAGCTGCTACTGCAGATGCCTTCTATGGCGCAGCGTCAGCCTTTGGTTTGGCAGTGGTTTCCGGCGTACTGTTATCTGATCATATCTGGATACAGATGTTCGGAGGGATCGCGTTATGCTACTTTGGTTTGAGAACAGTTCGCAGACCGTTTGTAAGTTACGTATCAACTGTAAACAAGAATCACCTGAAATGGAATTACCTTTCAACACTGGCCCTGACATTAACAAATCCCATGACTATTCTTCTTTTTGTGGCAATATTTGCTTCAATTG
>JAJYDZ010000278.1 GCA_021790415.1 Thermoplasmata archaeon
AATACGGTGGAAAGAACTTTCAATACGAACTGGTTAAACTGCATTCCTTTTTTAACGGGTTCTAAATATTTTCTATTTTCACACAATAGTAAAGGTTATTATATCTAACTATTCAGAATGAGTGAATCCTTTATAAATAGTAGACGCTTAGAACCATTTCATACAAAAAAAGAATCATTGTCCATACTAGATTTGGGAGTGCCCATGTCTTTTCGATCTATGTATTTTTTGCTTCTGATCCCAAAAATTATTACGTGATCATGATCCTTGTCAATTATGGCAGCAAGTCTTTTTTCTAATTGCATTGTTTGTGATTCAGAAAGATCTCCAGTAACCACTGAATTTTGTTCCCATTTCATGAATTCCCGTGTGAGTTTCTTCACTCGGTTAACTCTTTCTATTCCAACATCGTATGTTATGATGTAATACATTTTACCACCACGCAACAAGTGGCTTATAGTCTTTTTTTAAAAGGATATCATTTAGAATTTTATAACATTCCAATCTCATTAAAGTTCTGTACTTCACTTTTCTTTTAAGTCCTCTGTGCATGACTGTATCCTCGATCTTTTCCTGGAATGCTTTTAGCACTAATCTTTTTCCTTCCTCGGACAACATTGTATTTCCCATTTTGCTGTCGAAATGGTTGACATTTATCTCGCCCCTATTAGCTAGTTTAAGCAGAATCCTATCCGTCAGTGCGGGTTTAAAAATCTCCGCAATATCCAAGCTTAAGCTGAATCGCAGAGTCCCAGGCTCATGCAGGAAACTTATAGATGGGTCAAGTTGTGTATAATAAATCTCCGTCAAGCAAGATGAATAAGCGAGAGAATTCAGGAAACTCATGATAGCGTTCCCCGCGTTAGAAGGTGGGTGAAATTCCCGGCCACCAAGCGTAATCCAATCAGGAAGCACTTTCTCAAGTGCATCGTAATATGTCTTCCTGATATTTCCTTCTACGCCCATAAGTCTTTGTACAGAAGGAGAACTATCAGGAATCTCTTCTATAAATTTCATGATTCTTTCTATGTAATAGGATAAGGCATGTCCGTTTCTTTCCTGAATTTTGAGAAGCTTGGTAATATTGAGGGCAGAACCAACCACAAAGGATGCGGCTAATTTAAATCTTGTTTCGGGATAAAGATATGCTTTAGCCTGCAGAATTGTAATGTTTCCTGATACTGCTTTTTTCCTTGGCCAAAGTGAGCTTTCGTAGAAGCCATAATGATTAAAAAAATGCACCGGTATCTTCTTTGAAGCGAGTAAATGAATGGCTCCGCTACTCATAGTAACATGTGCCTGACAGAAAATCTCATCTGCCTGTGCAATCGGAATTGGAGTTTTCTGGAATTCATTTTCAAAGTACAATGTATTTTCGTGCCTTTCCATAATTCCATCTTTTGTTATGAAAACAGGGCTAGTCATCAGCATCCTCCTCAATACTATAGCAAAACTCGTAAAAGGCACATCCCTTGCACGATTTCATCGGAAGACGCGGTGGACAAGAACCGTTCATTGTTAATACTATCGCATCGAGTGTTGCGTCAAGATCTGGTTTTATCTTCTCAAGGTTAATTCTAACAATCTTGTTTACCTCAGGGTAGTGAATTATTCCGACCGCTTCAACGCCTTTCGCCTTTAACTTTTGCAGATAGAAGCCCATTTGAAACTCATGATCCTTTCGTGGGATCTTGCTTGCCTTTACTTCGTGAACCTCGATTGGCGTTTGGTTTTCATTAATGAAATCAGCTTTTATTCTTTCACCTAATATTTCAACCTCTTTTTCTCTAATAAAAGTGTTTTTGTCAATCCATATTCCTTTTTGGACCGCATTTGATGAATCCTCTAAATGGAGCCCTAAATTAAAAAGCCAAGCCTGTCTATGGCAGTGCTCGAAGTAATTTATAAGCGTGCCGGAAATTCTTTCATATGAAAAAGGCATCTCTATCATTTCCTTTAGTTGGAATATTGAGACCCGTTTCATGATTGTATCTAAGCCTTAAAATTGGATATCTTCCTGTTCTATCAATATACCTTGAAAAAGTACCAATTGGAACACTTATTGCATATTCCCTCCAGTTTCCAGAATTTATGATTCCCGCGAATTCTTCTGGAACAGCTATTATTTCTACGTATTTCCTTTCCCTTGTTCCTATTTTTATGTCAACTTCTTTAAGAGGGATTGAGTGTATCCCATCACTTTGTTCGTATTTTTCTGATAACATAACTTTACTGTGCACTTTTTCAAATACATCCTTTAGCATCGCAAGTTCCTCTTCCTCTGGGTACAAAGCCTCTATGGCCTCACTAATTCTCTTATTATTTCCAATACCTTTGTGTATCTCTTTGATTGATCTGTCCATGTGCTCCTTCCCATAAATAAGATCATCAATCTCACGTTCAGTTTCTCCAGGCATATAGACGATAATACGAGATAATCGATTTAAGTTTCTGGATCTGTTAATACGTCCAGCCCTCTGAATCAATGCATCTATTGGGGCAAGTTCAGAGTAGAGGATATCAAAATCGATATCGATACCAACTTCTATAACCTGGGTGGAAACGAGAATCTTGAACTTCTTATCATTTAATTTAGCCCATTCGATCGTATCTGTTCTGTCGGATTGAATGAATCTAGAATTGATTAATTTAGTGTTGTAGAATTTTTCTTTTAGTTTTTTGAATATTTCTACTGAACTTTTTACATTGTTACAAACGACGAGGACATTGGAATTTTCTGCTGATTTTAGAATATCATCTATGTCGATTTTATCCTTAAATTGTAGTGTCCAAGGCAGAATATTCTCATTCACGTCTGGAATAGATATCATAGGAAAGCCTTCGCCTGTAATCTCTTTTATAGCCCGTGGCAGCCACATCGGAAGTGTTGCTGACATCAGAAGAATTGGCATGTTGAAAGACTTAGATTGGATTATTAACTCAAGTATTAGACTCAGAGTGACTTTGTCATAGGCATGAATCTCGTCTATCACCAATGCACCAACAGCCAAAGAGAAATTAACGGCATCCCATCTACCTGCGTTAAAAAGGCTTATGAGAATTTGATCTATTGTAGTTACCATTACGGGCCGGTGAAAATATCTATCGAAATCATGAGATTCTGGGTCATCATCGAGAAGTGACCTGTAAGTATATTCTGATGTACTGTGGAGGATACCAGTTTCAGAGTGAAAATATCCCTTGTTGAAGGGCGTACCCTGAAATCTCAAATAAATATCGTCCACCAGCGATCTAGTTGGAAGCGCAAAAATAAACCTTGGTTTATTCCATTTATCAGCCCATCTTATAGCTGCCTCAGTTTTACCACTTCCAGTGGGTGCCTGAAGCATTGCTCTTATTGGTATTCCAGAAGAAGCAGTCATAACTTTTTCCCTCATAGTTGTCGTGTTTTCCCTCCTTCCTTCTAAAACATTTAAGGTTTTCGACCACATCTCTCTTACAACCAAAGAATTGCACTGGGCACCAGATCCGATCCAGTCGGAAAGATGTAATAACTGCTTGAATAATGGGAATATCCATCTACGCGCATTTATAATTTTGGTTGTGTTAGTTTCAGCTGCTTTAAGGAATGTTTCTTCTAAAAATATTTTGAGGGCTCTTGATGGCAGAGGTTGCTCCATGAGCTTAATTATGGATTCATCGGGAATCAAACCAGTGCGATCAGGTTCGTCATTATAATATCGTTTAAATCCAACAAATTTTATGTTTTCCTGCCTGTCA
>JAJYDZ010000279.1 GCA_021790415.1 Thermoplasmata archaeon
TGTGATTTCCGGGCCACCAAGCACTATATTTCCCTTATAACCCAATTTGGCAAGTGATCCTAATAATACCTTAACCTGTTCAGCGTTCCATGCGTATACACTAATTCCAAGGATTAATGGGTCGATGTCAATTATTTCGTGGAGAACATCGCTCATATTTTCCCTTACATCTGACTGAATCAACTTTACGTCGATTACCTTTTTAAGACTGTCTAATTTAACTAGTTCGGAATAAATGTACGCTATTCCCAAAGGTATCCTTGGATCCTTTCTTCGATACCAGTTCAATGAAAGAAGTGCCACAACTGGTCGAATCTCTCGAACTAAATACGCCATACTTTGGAATAACCACATTCCCACTTCCAATCACTAGAATGTAGTTTCCAGAAACTGATTAGTGTCCTCTATTTATATTTTCCTTATTTGTTTTTAGAGAGAGGCCCTGTCATTTTGATTCTATATAACCCAGACAATTTTTAGAGAAATATAATAACTATTATGATGATCTATCAATCGGGGGTGCTTAACGTTTCCATAGATAAAGATCTTGAAACTTCGGTGAATGGTAGGACTCAGGTAAAGGATCCTTTTATCAACTCGGAAATGGACAAAGTTGAGAAGAAACTGACCGAAAATGTTGATAGGACAGCAGAGGCAACACAAAGGTTGGAAGCCGCCATAACTGAACAAAATAGTCAAACAAAATCATTATATAAGAAAGTTAATGATAATTTGAAAGACACCATCACTTTGATTAACAGTTCAAGTGATAGAGTCGGGATAAATCTTACTAAGTTAACTAAAGACCTTGTAAATCTATTTGTGTTGTATTCCGCTTCCATAATTGTTATAGAAATAGCAGTAGCTTATTTTCTCTTAAAACTTTCTTTTGATTATATGTTCATTATTGACTTTTTTTTTATTGTTGTAGGTCAAGAACTAGTGTTACATTTTTTATATAAAAAACATAAACAATTAATTGTCAACATCAAAAACGAAGTTCAAAAAATGTCGAGTAAAGCTTCTGAGAATAATCTGGAAGAATTATCGGAAAAAAATGACCTATTTAGTTCAACTGCAATTTCCAAGGAAAGAACCAACGGACTGAAAACATTACTTTTGAATCTTAAGGATGTTGCAAAGAACGTAATCCCTCCAGTAAGAGTAGCAGTAAGCATTTATGACCTGCATCAAAGGAAAGAGTTTTTCATATCAAAAGTTAGATATTCTTTAACTAGATACAATTTTAAGATCGATGACGCTTTAGACAATGTATTAAGCCCTTATTCAATAACCTCTGAAAGCGAGGAATCCTGGTTAAAGCAGATTATTTCTAAATTAGAGTCTATTATAAAATTAGGTGAAAACGTTATCGGCGTGATTTTGTCTGAGTCCGAATTTTTTCATAACAATCTGCGAAAATTTTTGTTAAACATGCAGGACGAGGATTTCGTAAATTTAAGTATGGTCTTAGTTAATCATAAGGTTATCAATAGCACTTTAGTAGATGACGAAGAAATACTTCAACGGTTAGTACAGTTAAGTTTGAAGAAATTGAAAGAGACATATTCGCTTAATCGAGTACAAAAAACAATTGTAGATTTGGAGAATAAATATATGTCATTTTTTGAACAGATCAACGAAATTTCATCTCTATTCTATATTGATAATTTGCCGTCCCGAGCAGATATCTTAAAGTTTATTCCAGACGACATGAACGATATAATCGGTGATCTTTATAAGTTTTCTTCAAAAAAAAGTAATGTCGATATTGAAATAATTAAATTGTTTCGATCTGCATTAACATCGCCTAATCACGGCAAACTTTTAAGGGCCAAAGTCGAGAAGTTGTGTGACCTCAAGAAACTCGCTAAATTTTTAGCAATCAGACAAGAGATAACATTCGAATTTGATAACATATCAGTTGAAAATATTTTAAAAAATCCGGATTGGTTGGATTTGTATAACTTAAAAGGGTTGTTTAAGATATTCAAGGAAAATTTCCAAGTAATAGAGGAATATAAGAATTTCTTACATGCTCAGGGCTTCAGGCCTAAAACAATAAATTTTCCCGATCTTGTTCCATTGTTTCCGCACAATTTTGATTCAATGACAGCTGATATTTTCGAGAATCTAGCGTATACCTTGATTGATATAGAAGAGGATGGTTTTAAAATTGAAAAATCATCCATAAATTTAGCTGCATCTTCCATCTTCATATACGAAAAGGCTCCGTTTGGCACTGAGCTTTTCCAGATCTACAAAAAAGCTGCTTCTGATCAGGATGCATTAAAAATTTTATATTGTAGAGCTTTGCTATTCGACAATGAGCAGATTAATAATGTGTCCGTGAAACTATCCGACGCTATTAAAAAGGCCCAGAAAACTGAAGCACAGGAGAGTTTTAGGTATCTGCGAGATTACCAAACGCAACTGAGGGCAAATCATGTTTATTCGAGCATAAAAACCATGGCAGAGGGTCGAGTGAGAGAGGCTTCAAAAATTATTGAAGAAAATTCTTGGTCAAAGTATTATTCAAAAATGCTAGATCACATAAAGACATTCTTCGGGGCAAGAATAGGGACGGAAGTTTCGTCATTACTAAAGTATAATATTGTTCGTGCATATCTGATTTCGTCTCCTTCTCAGTTTCCACTTATGGATACATTAGATCCTAAGAATTCGAACTTCCAAAACATTTTAAATGAATTGGAAAAAAATGAACCAGATTATGGTGAGTTAAGAAGAATTAAGGCGGGAACCGGTAATTCGACGAGAGTAATTGTCATATCACCAAAAGTCGATTTCGAGACATTTACATCGATGTTAGACAAAGCAATTAATGTTTATGCTGAACGATATCTTAAAGAAAAGCGCAAGAAACTTCCTTACGCCTTTGCTATGAGGCTATATACTTCCAGTGAGTTCATGGGCGTTATACCCGGAAAGACTGAAGAAATGAATGAACTTAATAAGTTGATATTAAAAAGTATGGAAGAGCTAGGTCCTTCGGAGCAAATGTCAATTGTTGCAGCTGCAAGGTCGGAAGGAACAGTTAAACTCACGCTTAATAGCATAAATCTTGAATTGCTAAATCAAGACGGAGTGGATCTTTTTGAATTTATTGATAAAGAAGGCGCTCAGAGAGGAATCTCAAATAACTTGAGCACTAAATTTAAACACACTGTTCAAAAGGAAATTCTTAAGGAATTTAGCGTCTCTGGAGTCGGAGACCTGTGCAAGTATCTTTCCGGAAAGAGCGGTGAAAAGGAAACTAATAAACGTTTCCTAGATGCAGTCACTAGAGGTTCAAAAAATTTTAGACAGGAAAAGATTATGCTGACGCAAGACCTCAATTTGAATTTGCTGGATGAATTACGAGCAATAGGAGAAATGCTTTCTAATTAAGCTTCTGCTAAGCGTAGAGGTGATGATTACTTTAACCCTGACCAAGAATCTGTTAGTGTTAGCAGACCTCATGTCATGTTGTCGTCTAAGACCAATAGTCAAGTGACCGGTATAGTATATTCATGCCTTCAGTTGACAACAACTTTCTGGATTAGTCCATGAATCAGAGGATTTAATCCATTCTGGAACGAAATTACTTACTGTCAAAGAGAACAAGATGCCTCTAGAGGAAGTCATACCTTGTGCTTTCATTCATTAAGAGAGTTGCTTTGTTGGACAAATAATTAAACAGAATGTAGTTCGAGCTTTTTCACTCTACCAATCTCCGGGG
>JAJYDZ010000280.1:0-1521 GCA_021790415.1 Thermoplasmata archaeon
AAAGAATCTGAGATTAAGAGGTGGGCTTGTGAGGTAGCCAGGATATCCTGTTGGCCTTCGAAGCCGAGAACCCGGGTTCAAATCCCGGCAAGCCCGTTTAAAGTATTAAGCGAATATTTAATTCTTCTGGCTGATCTGTGCAGTCAAAAAATAAAAATCACGCAGAAGTCGCTTATCTACATATGCTCTTCTGAAACCTCCTTGTTTTGAGGATTCAGTATCCATTTATTTGGTTGACCGCTTTTATGATATTTTTTATTTCCTCTTTGTTTCTACTATTAGTAATCTCAAAATGCATCACATTTTTTTGACGTAACAATAATACGGCATCGTGTTCAAATGCTTTTGCAATAACGCATCTCCTTATAGACCAATCCAGAGAACTCTTAATTATATTCAGACATCCTTCTATTTGATCAATGGCATCACTTGCTTTACCTCGATCCACCTTACCTTTTCGCTCTATTACCCAAAGAGATTTACTTTCTGGCTTTTCTGAGAATTCAAGCAAGATCACATCACACCTATGATTTCCTCTTCCTCCGGTTGGTCTGCAATCGCGTCTATCGTAGAGAAAAGAAACGATGTTATTGTTTATATAGACATGGCGCTCACTTGGCAAAGGATTCACCGCACTAAATCTCTAAAAGGAGCTTGTTCATAACCTCTCCGATAGTCTTGATCTCCTCGATTTCCCCCTTTTTGCTGATTTTCAATGGTGAAGTGTGTCCTTCGTTCAGCAGATAAACACGCAAAACCTTGTTTCTGTTATTCTTGGACAGATGTGCCAATTTCATCACAAAATAGTCACTATGTGTACTAACTAGTATAGTCTTATCCCTTTCCTCAACGAGTTTCCAGAGGTATTCAGCAACTTCAACCTGTTTGTTGGCATGCAAATTTATTTCAGGTTCCTCGATTAAAAGAGCGCTGTTTAGGATGGATTCTGCCAAAACAACCAGCGGAATCAACTGCAAAGTTCCGGAAGAAACTAGGTTCAGTGGTAAAGTGTTTCCACCAGAGCTGAAGTTGATAAAATATGGTAAGCTTACATCCAGGATTAAATTTCCCATGATTAAATCAGAAGCATCTTTTGAAATTTTAGTCTTGGTGAGAGTTATTGATTGAATGGCGCTAAGATAATTCGATAGGAACTCTATGAGTGATGGATTGGTGACCTGTCTCTGTTGTCCTTGTTGCAAAATTGGGAACAGAGACTGCAGTCCTCTGGATTTCGCAAGGTCTTCTATAATATTAGGAAGAGTCACTAGGACTGAAAGTCTTTCCGTCGGTATGAGAACGCTCCGTAATTGCCGTGATCTAAAAGAACTGCTAAATGAAGCACTGCCTTTTCCCATGAAATTAGCTGTAAATCCTTTAACATATTTGGTGATAAATTCGCGATCTGGAGATAAAACTATTGAAGATGCCTTGTTTTGTGGAACAACGATGTCTATTTTCATTAGTTCGAATCGGGCATTAATCCTCGCTTGATCCTTTCCAAATCGAATGAGGTTTTTT
>JAJYDZ010000280.1:1531-3739 GCA_021790415.1 Thermoplasmata archaeon
TTTTTGCATCAATTTGAAAATATTGGAAAAACTGCGGATAAATGTTCCATGTTCCATTATTCTGTTGACTGCCTATTCTAACAAGCTCAGAAACGACGTGATCAACGACCATCGTGACCTGGTCTTCCGGATACTCTGACATGATTATGTTTATGGGGTATCCTCTATTTTTCTCTTTAACTATTAACGCCTCCACAGCCCTATGAACACTGTTTGGAACTGTAAACGAATATGCAGTGGAGACAAAATTCATTAGCTTATCAACTACATTTATTAAGAATGTCTTCCCGGAGGAATTGGGACCGATTATAGCTGTGAAATCTCCTAATTCTATGTCTGCTCTTTCTATAGGGCAAAAATCCTCTACGAGTATTTTTATTGGTTCTTTCCCCTGTTGCTTCACATTATTACCCCCATAACTTTTAAATCTTACTCTGTAACCTATGGGCAACAACTATTACTTTTTTATTGATTTGGTTTTTGTTGCTTATAGGGACATAAATATCTTCCCTAATGCTCTGAATTTATGGGGATTATCGTTAAGTGCATAACATTAGTAGTGAACTTTCGCTATCAAACGGCGTCTTTGCGGCGATTTTATTACGTGATTTCATAAAAAATCAGATCCCGTGTCGCTTGGGAATAGTATAACTATTTGTCTCACCCTCATAGAGATTGAATTTCTCACCACAGGTTGAGCACTTGTACCTGGAGACCCTATATTCTTTGAAGTACCATTGATTCAATGGCTGTGATGTAACCTCATGATCACAGATGGGACATTTCATGAAACTTACATGAGTTGTGTTCTTAATTCTTTTTTCTATCTCGATTACAGAATTATTTTATTCCTTTAACCAGTTATTCTTATACTGCGCGTTTGAACCTCACATTCCTGATCAGGTTCTCTCATTCATTTCAGCATTTTTGCAATAATTCTCGATTCTACAAACTTTTCCGGCGTCATCCTTCTCTCGTTATATTCCTCCCCGTGAATCTTCTGGATCAGGACACGCTGGAACAGCTGATATCCCGTCTCCAGTACTCACTGCACATATTCCTCCCATTTCAGACCGACATCCTCGACCTCTGCACAGTGTGCCATTTCTTCTTTCCAGATTATAGCTGCCGCCCTCAGTGAAATTACCAGGTCATCCTTCATAGGAGGGAGAGTTCTAAACTGGCCTTAGAGACATACTGTCTTGTAGTGTTGTCAATAACTTCCTCTATGGCAAAACAAAAACTCCTTCAAAAATGCTACTATTATTCACATTACCCTATTGATTGCCCTAAAATAGCTTGTTTGCACCTAAATTCCACCAAAAAGTGACTTCAAAGTGCAAAAGGCTACTTCATCAAAAAATTTAACTAAAAGTGTGCGACTAACTTTAAGTTTGCAATGGAAATAGGAAAGCCGGTAACAGAGGATCTCATCTCTCTCCTAAAGAAGATAGATGAGCAAAGCATTAAATTACCAGAATTTCAAAGGGATTTCAGATGGGACATATCAAATCTATCTGAACTGATACAATCTCTAATGAGAGGATTCCCTGCGGGGGTTATGTTGTTCTGGGACACACAGGGTAACGAACGAATTGATGAAAGACCTTTTGAAGGTTCTGGAAATCAATCACGGAATGGAACTAAGTGGTTGGTACTTGATGGACAACAAAGGCTGACGTCTTTGTATCAGCTTTACTACTTAGATTATGTAACTCTAACAGGTAATAGAAAACGAAAATTCTTCTTAGACTTAAAAAGTGTCGAAGAAAATAGGCTTGAGGATAGCGTAAAATATTATACTGAGAGGGATGTTATTAGACTCAAGTTAGATGATACGACTGTACAAATTGATCATAACTTGTTGCCGTTTAACATAATTAAAGACGAGGAAAAGTTAACTGGTTGGAAACACAAGTATTGTAAAAAGAGGGTCTTGAACTCTGATTCCTCAGAGGGGACAAATGAACTAATTTTACGCGAAATTTCAACGTTTGAAAGGAATTTTCTGCATAGAGGTAAACCCATCGATAACTTGTTAAAATACAAGTATCACTACGTCGAGCTCCCTCCTAATCTTACCATGGAGGCTGTAGCTACCATTTTTGAAAAGCTCAACACAACTGGTCAGCCGCTCAATATTTTCGAGATTCTAACTGCAAAGTTTTACAAGCACATAAATTTAAGAGAAAAATGGAAAGATGCCAA
>JAJYDZ010000281.1 GCA_021790415.1 Thermoplasmata archaeon
TTAAATTTGCAAAAGAACAATTAGCAAAAGGTGACGATGCCTTCGATTTTTGGGGATAATAAGGATGGCAACATATAGTGTTATAAACTTATCTAAACTCGAGGGGGTAAAGAGGATTGACGCGGAGTTTTACAATCCAAACTATTTCATTGATTTTTCTAAAGGGAACTGGAAACATGTAAAGAATTTTTTAGAAATTTGCCAATATGGAATATCTCAAGCTATGACTGAAGAACCGAAAGGTTATTCTATTTTTCGCATGGATGATATTAAAGGGTGTTTTTTATTAGATGACGAAGTTAAATATTTAGAGTTACCAGAACAAGTTTTTTTGCAATATAAATTAGAAATGAACGACATACTCTTTAATCGGGTAAATAGTGAAGAGTTCGTGGGAAGAACCGGCATCTTCAAGTTAGCGGGTGATTATGTCTTTGCTTCCTATTTAATTAGGTTGAGACTCAAGCCAAATTCGGAGATTCTTCCAGGTTACCTGAATATCTTTATGAACACGAAATACGGTATAAAACAGATTCGTAGGTTCTCCAGGCGAGCAGTAAATCAAGCAAACGTTAATGCTGAAGAACTAAAGAATTTTAAAATTTGCGTGATTTCTTTGGAAATTCAACAACATATCTGCAGACTATTAGATGAAGCATGGAAGCAAATTGTACTTTCAAAATCTCTCTACTTCCAAGCCAAAACCTTTCTTTTAGAAGAACTCGGACTAAAAGATTTCAAGCCAAATTATAAAAATAGTTATACTGCTAACCTCTCTGATGTTTTTACAGCTAGTAGGATGGATGCGGAATATTTCCAACCTGCGTACGATGAAGTGATTGAAAAAATAAAAAAATATCCAAACGGATTTGGTAAATTGCTAAAGTATGTTGAAAATGTTAAACCAAACTTTGACCCTACAAAAAATCCTGAACAGATTTTTCCTTATATTGAATTATCTAATATAGATCCATCTATTGGGGTTATACAAAGCATAAGCAAAACTAAAGGAGATGAAGCACCCTCTAGAGCAAGGAGAGTATTAAAAGAATCTGATGTAATTGTTTCGAGTATTGAAGGATCCTTAGAAAAAGTGGCACTTGTAGACACAGATCACAATGGTTCCTTGGCATCCACAGGATTTTTCCAATTTAGATCTACAAATATTCGGCCCGAAGTTTTGCTAATAATTTCAAAAACTATTATTTTACAATCGCAATTAAAGAAACAATGTTCAGGCACTATTTTAACTGCTGTTCCTAAAGAATCGTTAAGAAATATTATTATTCCTCTTCTTCCCCCCTCAGCTCAACAAAAAATTGCATCATTTATTCAGCAATCCCATTTAGCAAGAAAAAAAGCCGGTGAGTTATTGGAAGTAGCAAAAATGGCGGTAGAGATTGCGATTGAAAAAGATGAAAAAAATGCTTTAAATTATATTTCCAGTGAATCTTCGTCATTTTTCTAAATGAAAATCGCATCTGTTAGTCCGCTATTATCGGCCACCTTGGGTAGGCAGCCTTGTGATTCTAACTAAGCCAATAGGAAAAGCAGTTAAGCAGCACAACGCCCGATTGGTAGGATCGGGGAAAAAGTATGTCATATTTAATGGATTTTAATGGTATTATGTATGGAAAATTCATTGACTATAAAAGTGATGCGTCCTCTGATAGATTGCCCTTACCTTTAGATAAACACCGTCACACCCTTAGAGGACATGCTAACCAGTACGTAAGGCACAATGATAACAAGCTCAGTTACAATAAAGGGGAAGCAGACCCATATGAAACAGATCGTTGCCTCCAAGCGTAAAAGATGTTGCCAAGGAAATCCCGCTCAATCGGAAAATAGTCTTTGCTATTGCATTGCCTGACTAAGTATTGAAGCAAGGAGTCACTCAATGAGAGATTCAACAAACAACTTGACGACATGTTGGAGTCGTTATTAGACAATCTGTCTGAATGAAACGAGACCATAAACCAGACCCGATTTACTTGTAACGAAAGTGATTTAAGCTCTCAAAGGGTATCTTCTTCATGGAGATTTTCCTAAGTCATTCCAGAAAAGACTTGAATCTCGTTAATACCGTGAAGAAGGCTCTTGGACTCCTGGATTATCACACCATCGTCTACGAAGATTTGCCCGAAAATCTGAAACCTGGGAAAGACTTAGACAATATTAGAAATCTCATAAATCGAAGTCAATTGGTTTTTTTGTTCTTGACAAATAATGTAATTTCTCTAAAGCACACCCTTACTTGGGTTCAGTATGAGGATCATGTTGCATCAATGTTTAACAAACCAGTTATAGTGTTCCAGGAACAACTCCCTGTTTCAAAAACTACCTTTCCAATTTTGTACTTTACAGATGTAATTTCTTGGACTGGGGTCTCAGCAGATCCCATGAAAATACAAGAAATTGCTAAATCATTCGGTTCGTCTGGAGCAGTGGTTAGGGCGGTAGCTGGAGGGGCTGTTGGAGCAATTTTTGGGCCAATAGGCTCTCTACTTGGGGCACTAGTTGGTTTGGCGTCCACTCCTCAAAACCCATTGCAAAACGTACCAAAAGTCACATGTCCAAATTGCAAATATACGTTCAGGTATTGGGGTAACGAAAATACCTTGTTTTATTGTCCAAATTGCCTAATGCAATGGCTATACAAAGGTAGGAGTTAACATGGTTGTTAGGGAATCTGTGGAGATAAAGGCACTGCCAGAAGAGGTTTACAGTTTCTTGGCCGGTCTGAGCCTTAATGGATTGAAAGTATCGCGTAAGATTCCGGAGATGAAAACTGTCATTATTTCTTCAGGATTATCGCTCTTTTCTTGGGGAGAAAGCATAGAGGCATCCGTTCAGTCAAGTCAAACTGGATCTCTTGTTATATTGAGGGCCCAAGGGAAATTCCAACTAAACGTTACTGCAGATCCCAAAGCATTGACTCAGAGAGTGAAAGATGCTTTGAAAGAAAGATTTGGCTAAGAATAGATTCTATAATACCTTAGAGATTTATTCAAGCTCCGGTATATCAGCTTGAGAGCTGGTTTAGTTTTACTAAGGATACGATAAGTTCAGCAAATTCCATCGCCATTCCATCTGCTCCTTATTCCATCAGATATCATTTGCGATTACCCTAAGAATATTCTATCGTACTATTCATCATTCATGGAAAATATTCTAGAGAGTAAGGGATGGTAAGGTTCAGTGTATTACATCAGACATCCATGGCCTCATTGACTAACAATTATCATTGTTGTCTGTTGTTAGAATTTAACTTTTTTTCCGTATTCATACAGTTTAACGGAGACCTACGGAATAAAGGTTCTCGCGAGAGCTCGACAGGGAATTTTTAGAAATCTGAAAAGTTTGACAATCGATTGAGAATTGGTTATTGTATAGGATTTTTGGTGAATGTCTAATCCAGAGGTTATAATCGATCCAGAATAAACCTATCCAGAATAGCCTTATTTTAATTCCATCAGATTCTCATGACTAATTTATCCAATATGAACTCCATCGTTCAACCTTAAGCGATTTTGTGGCATTGGAAATAGGATAAAATTGCATGAACTTCCTGATGAAGTGAAAAAATATGCAAATCAAAATCTGATCACAGAGACACAATCTTTCCTCTTGCAAATTGATTTACGTTTAGTCGCTTCCATATGCTTGCTTATGGTCACAAACTCTAAGAAGCGTTATTTCGAAAATTCCCTCTTTTTTGTCTACTGTATATAATA
>JAJYDZ010000282.1 GCA_021790415.1 Thermoplasmata archaeon
GTTACCCTGATTTCCGGAAATAACTCCTTCCAGATAATAGTAGTATGGATCAGGATTTCTTGGATTAGTAGATTTTACTAATGTTTCTGAGGCTTCCTTAAATTTTTTCATGGAAATAAGGATTTGAGTATTGGGGTAGTTAAGATATGGATAATCTTCTATATTTTTAAGAACACCTCCCTTTTTAATTTCTTTGATGGTTTCTCTGATTGGATCAATAAGGTTTCTTGCACATTTATATACATTCTGGTCAATGTTTGAATCTGGATCTGCCATAATTGATGGAAGGCTGATTATTGTACCCAGTTTTTCTGAGCAAGAATTATAGACTATATTTCTTAATTTGTCAGAGTTCATAGGGATCCCCTTTGCCCAAGATACTATTGAATTAATTATTTCAATTTCGGAGTCAGAGACAAATTCCCTTAACGGTTGAAGCTGCTTGATCTGCTCTTCTGTTCTTATGGTTTCTATTAGAGCATCTGCAACATGTCTATCTGAAATATTCACAGAATATTTCTTAACATATTGCACCATAGCATCAACTCCATTTACAAACAGATTTGCAGATGCTACCATGGGTCTAAATTGCGAAATGATGGTTTCATTAATGGTTTTTTCATAGAACTCTATAAATTGCTTATAATTCTTGTTTAAATAAAATGCATTTAAAAGCAGTCTTGCAGATTTATCATCGCCAGGATCATTTTCAAATATTCTTTGTGCAGTATTTATGGCATCAGATCCTCTATTCAGGGTTGATTGTATAAACAGCCGAGCTTCTAGGACCTCCCTTGAATTCTGAAACAGGTTCTCCATTTCAGTAAGCTTTTTGTTTGCCAGATCGAATTTTGAATCCCTTGCTAAGAACGTGATGAAATATTTCCAAAGAATCTGATTTCCCTGAATAGTATCCTGTGCATTTGTTAAAATATCTAAAGGCACTCTATAATTATTAATTCGCTCTCCTGCCACACACAGGAGAAGAAGCAAATCCTCGCTTTTTTTGCTCACGGCTTCTTTTTGCTGCAGAAAATAGAGGCATTCTTCTGGTCTGTCCAGTGAAAGAAGCGACTTTGCCTTTACTAATATAATTCCTGGGGTTTCAAAACCTGAGTTTAGGAGTTCGTTTGAAAGAATCAAGGCCTGTTCACTTTCCCCGGCCTGATCGTATAATTCAGCAAGAGAATTTTTCTGTGCACTATCATCTATTTTTCTTATATCAATGGTGCTCAGAACATCCTTCATAGCATTAATATCTCCAAGTTTCCTTAGTGTGGAAGCAAGTTCAATAGTGTAAACTTGGTTATTAGTAGCTATTCTTAAAAGCTTTAAAAACTCCGCAAGTTCCATTAATTTTTGCTTTTCTTTGAAATTTTTTATTATTATTGAATTAATCACTTCTGTCTGTCTTCCAGATACATATTCAGAAAAAAGCTCTCTATCAAACCTTCCGTTCATTGAAAATATTATTGCTGCATGTTCATAATCATCAGTCAAAAATGCCATTTTTTTCATGAGATCAGAAGAAGTTGGGAGATTTGGAATAACCGTTTCACCCTTTAGGAACTGTGCAGCCAGTTCGCGATTGTTAGTCATTACAATAGACTTCATATAATCTAGAACTAGGTTTTCTCTTCGCATGTCAGCGTGCATAAGCGCCTCCATAACTTCTGGGAGTGCAAGTTCTGGATAATTTGCAACTAGAGAATCAGCAAGTATTGATAGTCTTTCTCTGGCCTTTTCATTGCCCTGAAAAATCTTGGGAATATCCTGTTCATTTAAAAGTTTTAAAAAAGTTTTTAACTTCTCTCCCTTTTCAAGTGAATTATTGGATTTAATCACACTATCCAGTGCAGATAACACTCTTTTATCTGAAATTGCATCTGCTGGTTCATCTGCCATCGAATTACTACAATATTAAAGATATATATTACTTTGCACATCTTTATGCATTCTCACAAACTCATTTATGGAAATTAGCTAAGACACGTTTTGGATTTGAATTTAATTAGTGTGAATGAAATAATAATAGATACAACGAATACCTCATATTAGTAAATGGGATACAACAATATTCGTTCCTATCATGGTGATCGATATGAGCCACACCATTGCGACGAAGTGGTGAAGTCCGTGAATCAATTTGCCACCATCGCCGACCTTCAAAGCAGTGCCAGCCACGAAAGCGTGCATAAACAAAATAATAACTATAAACAATTCCACCGTAAACATTGTATTTGCAGGCTGAGCAACGAAAATTCCGAGATCATTGATAAAACTGGTTGGAAATGTACTGAAGATTCCTCCTATAAAACCAAGGATGGCATAAGATATGGAGAGAGCAAAGGCAAGACCTGCAGAAATACCGTACATAACACCAATAAAACTGCTGATACTGGAATGTCTTCTTTTTCTCATTCTTGTCACACGATCGAAATTATCCGCAACTATATCTCCGCATTTTTGTGCATCTGATCCAAGTTCAACACTTTCAGAAAATGATTCAGAAAATACCTCTACAAGTCTTGATTCTGTATCTGCGCTGAAATCTTTCCATGCAATGAGTGTGTTTATTCTATAGACCAGTCTTTTGTATAAATCTCGTATGTTTGCGGTCAACTTACCAAAATCGTGAAGCTGTATTTCACCAAGCGCTTCTATTATGATATTTCCTCTGGAAGATGCAGATCCGGAAAGTGCCCTTATAAAACTGCCGAACATATCCTCTTTTTTCATAATTTCCTTTTCTGTATTCGAACCGATTATGCTTGGTATTGCAAGGGGCGTAATTGCAACCGCAAATAGGATGTAAAAAGGAATGGAGGAGAAAAATGGGGTCAGGAAAAACACTGCAAGAAGCCCCAATGTCATTAATCCGAATCCTACAAACCATATCTTCAGGACAATTTCAGTATTCGTTCTTATGCCGGTCTTTTGCCATATTGGATCATATGGAAGCACTGTTTTTATTCCTACTACAATCATACTTTCTCCCATTACCATGGCGAGAATTGCAAGGATCATCATCACATCCATATTTACTGGGATCAGAATGGGCATTATCATGATGAACGCTATCATAAATGCGAAGGCGAGGAGCATTGAAATGTATATGTCCTTGAAGAGATCGAAAGAATACAAAGCTGAAACATAGTTATTTTCATAGTTTGCCATAACTGTACTCGTTTCCGTCTTTAGAAATTCTTCAAAATTTTGACCGCTGTCTGTGGCCTGCCCTAACCTTGAGAGAAAATCTGCGAAGAGATCACTTGGTGTCCTTTCGGCCAAGAAATTAGATATCTCTCCAAGACTCATCTTCCAATTCTGGGTAAGATTAACTATTTTTTTCAGTTCTTCATTTATATATCCCAACTTTTCTTTCCGTGCAAGAATTTTAAGAATTTCTACCCTGTCCGCTCCGCTTACTGCCAGAGTTGCAAAAGCCGTGATAAAAAAAGGTATTGATCCATCTATGTTTATTTTTCTGTTCTGTCTCTGAACTATGGGATTTAAAAGGCCATAGAGGAGCATTGACATGGATATTGATGCTAGTATAACATATTCTGTACTTTTTGTTTCAATATATAATGGGAAAAATATTGCTGATATTAAAGTAAAAATCAGTACAACTGCAACACCCTTTGTACTGAATTCAATACCTGTTAAAGCTCCAAGACGTTTAGCCTCATGCATACTAATTACCTGCCAGGATAGCCGCCTCTCCCTGA
>JAJYDZ010000283.1 GCA_021790415.1 Thermoplasmata archaeon
ATAGGTTTGAAGTCTTTTTACCTTCATTACTATCAGGGTCATAGTAATTCTGCAACAAAATTTTTTCAAATTCAAACAATAACTTAATTTTAGGAATAATAATCAGCACTCATCATGGCAGAAAACACCAACCTTTCGAGGATAGCGTATGACCAGATTTTGAATAGTATTATCGTGGGGAATATAAAATTGGGGTCCCCAGTTTCGCAAAATGCATTTTCAAAAATTCTTCCAATGAGCAGGACTCCAATTAGAGAAGCGCTCTTTGCTCTTGAGCATCAGGGTCTGCTAACCAAGGATGGAAATAAGTACTCTGTATCTTTCATTTCAAAAGAGGACATCATTCAGCTTTACGAGGTAAGAAAGATTTTGGAAGGAAATGCTGCTAAGCTGTGTGCCGAAAAAATCAATTCAAACCAGAAAAAATCACTATCCTTCCTGATGAAAACAATGAAGATGAAATCAGAATTCAAGGATGCCACTCCTGAGGAGATTGCAAATCTTAATGGACATCTGCACGAAATGATAGCGGACATCGCAGGAAATGAGTATCTTAAAAAGTTCTTAGCCGAAACTTTGTTACATCTCAAGATTGTCAGGATAAGCCTTCTTGTCTCCGTTGAAAGAAGATCCGATGAGTTCAAGGATCATCAGCAGGTCATCGAAGCGATTCTCAACAGTGATCCCAGGACAGCAAAAGAGGCCATGGAAAGACACTTGGATGCTGTTCTGGATTTTGCAAAAAAAACCGCTTTTAAGAAACTTTATGTGGAATAAAAATATAAAAACGGTTCACTGGGAACCTAATCTTTTGGAATAATTGGAGGTTTGACGAATCCGTTCCAGAATATACTCCAGCCTTTCAGTACAAATGTGGTTAGACCGTTGCTGAAATAAGGGTCAGATGATGCCAGTGCTTTTGCCTCTTCAACGGTTGCTGCTTCCCACACCAAGAACGAACCGGTGTTGTCGACCATGCGCCCTGCCAGTTTTAGTTTGCCGGAATTCAGCATCTTCAACAGGTATTCCCTGTGTACTTTCTTCATTTCGTCAGACGGACTCTTTACAAACGATGTTGTTTCCACTACATACATATTTTATCACTTCCCTATGGGATTTTTGTCCATTAGCGCCTTGAGTTCCTCATCACTAATCGGACCTTTTCTTGCCAATGAAATATTTTTGAGTTTTCTAAGGATTGTCAAAGCCTCCGCTTCGTCAAGTTTTATGCCAAACTGGTCGGCTTTATAGTAAATCGTGTCGATGCCGCTCTTCTTTCCGTTAATTATCTCAACATTCGACTGACCAACAACCTCAGGCAGAAATGGGAACATCTCTAGAGGCATATTCATTTTTTCAAGTCTTCTCCACCAGTTCGTAAGAATCCCTGATTCCACGGAAAATATACCATCGCCTACTATCGGCTTCTGAGGCGGGAATTTCACCCCGGACCGTTCTCTAGCAAGAACCGCCAGTGGTCTCAACATCCTGGTATCTATTTTTGTTTTAATCCCGTAAAGATATTTCAGAGCCATAACGCTTTCTTCAAGTGAAGCATTACCACTCCTCTCTCCTATTCCGGTGAGACTGACATGGATAGTTGACGCCCCTCCAAGTACGGCCGAAATTGTGTTTGCGACTGCAAGTCCAAAATCATTATGTGCATGTATCTCAACAGGTTTATCAGTTTTTGACTTAATCTTTTTTATGAAGAACATTGTGGCCTGCGGATTAAGCACACCAAATGTATCAGCTAGAGCGAAGGAATCCATATGCCCCTCCTTGATAACCTGTCCGGCAATTTTCCAGAACGTATCAAAGGGCGCTCTCGTGGCATCTATTGTGAAGAATGTGACCTTGAGGCCATGTTCGTGTGCATAAGACGTCGCCTCGACGGATAACTTCACCGCTTTCTCAACGTCCCATCCATATGCATACTTTATGAGATGGTCACTTGATGGTATTTCCATGACTATCCCATCAACATCAGCTGCTATTGCATTATCTACATCCTGTTTCATGCATCTTGCGAAGGCGTAAATCTTGCTCCCCAATCCAAGATGGGAAATTTCCTTGACGACTTTTGCATCTTCTGCAGAAACAGAAGGCATTCCTGCTTCAATTCTATCAGTGCCCGATTCTGCCAACTTAGTCGCAATTTTTATCTTATCGTCTCGCCTGAAAGTTATCCCAGCCTGCTGTTCCCCATCCCTAAGCGTCACGTCATGAATTTCAATATTGCCTGGCAATTTCACATTTCCAAGTACTTCGCTATCAAAATCGTAAAAACTGACAAAGTGTTGTTCATCTTTATGTTGCTCTATTGAAGTCATTGTAAATTATCCTCTAACGCTATTAAAATCTTTGCACTATTGTATACATTTAGGTCCCAGCATTTCTAGCTAATCTTATGTAATTTTTGACTATTTGTTTGGTATCCTCAATAAGTTGGCTTTGTGTGAAATTATTTGGCCACTCACGGAACCAGATTCGCTGCTGGTGAGGAAGAGTATTGTAGATATCATCTCTTTTGTCGAATAAACTTCCCCGGTTTTTACAGCCTGCTCTATCTGAGTTTGTGTCCTCCCCTTGCTCCAGAGTTCTGTTAGTGTGGGGGGTGGTACTACTGAATTGATGGTAATGTCCTTTTGCATGTCCCTTATCTCCACGCCAAGAGACCTGGTAAACGAATCCAAGGCTGCCTTTGATGCAGCATAATCAGAATTATTTTTAGCACCTTGGGAATTGGCAGACGAAAATAAGACTATTCTGCCATAACCCTGACTTATCATATGTTCGAGAGCAGATTGAGTTGCTATCATAGGGCCTTGCAGGTTGATCTTGAAAAGTCTTTCAATTTGATCCCAAGTAAGATCCAAAAAGGGTTTTCTGTTGATTATAGATGCGGTATAGATCATTGCGTCCATTTTTTTGAAGACCCTGATGAATTCTTCAATAGATTCTCTGATCGACTTCTCTTTGGTTACATCCGTGAAGAAATATTGAGATTTAACGGAATTATTTTTTACCTGTTCAACTGTTGTCCTTCCCCCATTTTCATCTATATCTAGTATACCTACATTTGCACCTCTGATCCCTAGCTGCAAGCAAACTTCGCTACCTATTCCGCTAGAACCACCAATAACTGCAATGTCTGAATGGCTAAAATCGAATTTGATATTTGTATACACATATAGGTAAATACATATAGTATTTTAAAGGATGCATAGGCGGACACTGTCAAGTTCCAGTTGATAAGTACCGATGATATACCGGTAGGATGTCCTTATCAGGTTTTGCTTCGTTTTGAACCTGGGTTTAGCATGTGGCTCATGCAATAAGAAATTTCGTATCTGAAGTATTTCCTGTCATATTGCAGATCATATGCCACTACCACCTATAATAGATTAACGGGAGGAACTCATATCCATCACAAAAGCAGAACTGAATGCAGCAGAAGAACTCATACGACCCAATCCACGCGAACCCATCATACGGAAGGACAGGGAAAGGAAACCAGTTCTCGATGCTCTTGTGAAAGTCATTGAATCGCATGATGATTTACCTGCGAATTGACTGAAAACATGGGTTTAAGGGATTAAGATCTAGTAGAATTCTGACGCCATGTTTCGGAGATACTGTCATCATAAAAAATTTATTATACAGCGATTAATTAACCATAGACTTCTTTGATCCTCATGACTCTCACTAAATTTGAAAAGG
>JAJYDZ010000284.1 GCA_021790415.1 Thermoplasmata archaeon
TTATTCTTGGATTAATCTTAGCAACCATAGAGACATATATCACATTCTTATTCGCAGAGTTTTATGTTGCAGGCCGAGCATCTGCACTTGTTGCGAAACTAGAATCCAAGTCCTCCATCGGTGGCATAAAAGAAGCTGGAGACCTAGGAGATCGACAGGGAATCTATTCCACTCTGATAATCTTGGTGTTCCTTCTTTTTAACCTCTATCTTACTTCATATACCTATTATTTTTTCAATGTGTATTTTGAAGTCTTGTACACTGTAATGCTGCTGCTCTCAGCCAGCTATGCTCTGTTCTTCACTTCCTTCATGATTAATAAAACACGCATGGAGCTAGAATTCCTGTTGTCACAAAAGTATTTTCAGAGTTATGAAAAAAAAGTCATTCTTGAACTCTATTTGCATATTGATTCAGTACAAAACATAAAAAGTGAAGGGACGCTCCTTGCATTAGGGAAATCCCTGTACATTCTAAGAAGTGATGGAATGTGTCAGGAAATTAAATTTAACAACATAAGATCTGTAAGTGCAAAAGAAATCATAAAACAGATTGGGCAAATCCAGTGACAGTTATGCGAATTCTCGCTCAACCTGTTTGTTACTTCTAAATTCTCAATCACTCGGGCACCACTTGATTAGGTATTGACTTCCTTTGACATTTCACGACTCTGTATTACTTTCCAGTTAACAACTTTGTAATGTCTTTATTATAGATCTTCTTTTTCAGCTCTGCTTCTTCGCCTTTGTTGATCATTTCGGAAATTCCTACTGCTTCTACGCCTGTCTTGAACACATTGAATCTTTGTTCATATCGAGGGTATCTTGTAAGATGATCTTTGGTCAGTTCGAATCCATACACACTATTACACCAGTCACTAAATTCTTTCCCGGAAGACTGATCGCTGAGTTTAAGATACTTGTAAGCATCCGAATTAAATATCTTTGGTAAATCTGCTATTTCCTTAGGTTCTGGTACGAAAACTTTGGCTTGGTTATTTAATCTATAGGTATCTCCTATAGCATTTAATCCTGAAAGGAAACACCCCATATCCTCGGCTAGTGGTGTTTCAACACCCTTTTTATACGGTTTAACATTGAAACCGTATATTGCATATTTCTCTTCTTTAGCATCATTATATGCTCGTACTACGTTAGTCACAACTCCGATAATCTTTGATGACGTTATTCTATTTCTTTCAAAGTCTATCACTGCCAGGGCAGGGGCCTTATTCTCATTCTTGTATAACTCAAATATCTCCGAAACTCGGCTCCCTTTGCAAAAGGAAGGAATAGATATGGCTGATCTTATCTTGTCAGAGATGGATTTCTTTTCGTCCAGCAACTTCTTTACAAAGTCATAATAGAACTTGACTCTATCATCTCGATTGATATCGTCAGAAAACCTCAGAATGGGAACAACATATATTTTATTGGATACCCAAGTAAGTATATCGTTCACATACTCAATATCTCTATCCTCAAACTTATCTCCTGTCTTAATGTCAATCATCAGAAAAATTATCGGCATTAGTTTCCCATCAAGGGCATTCTCAGCCGCGATATTAGACGGAAACTTTGAGTTGATGAATTCTTCCTGAGCTTCAGCATTGCTATCGATTGCTCGAAGTGTCGCTAAGTCTAAGCGCATAAACACTTCATAAATTGACTTTGTGACTTTGGGGAGATATACTTCCTTAACGAATTTTGTTGACAGCTTTATACTTACTGCTCTAGATATTACATCAATTGTTGTCCCTTCCGCTTCAATTTCTGGAACTCTTAGAAATGCAAACTGGTCGTTGAAGCTGACCTTCTTTATTTCATAATTTCCTGCCATTGAAAACCACCTCTCCATTTCTTATTACGAAACTTTCTACCTCTGAGTGCAACCCACTAGCCAATATACCATCCTTTTCGTATCTTCTTGTCATTGCTGTTATACTATCTTCGGTTCTATAGACCCAAGTTTCCCCCTTCCCATCTAGGTGGGGTATGATCTTGAAGTCTCCCACCTTTAAAGTGACTATTTCCTGGATGATTTCACGAGCTATGTTGCCTTCTACCTTGTCGGGTCCAAGTCTAACGCCAACTTCAGTCTTTTTATGAAGGGGCATCTTCACTCATCCAAAATTTCCTTCAGTTCAAATGTCTCTATGTTAAGGTTCCGTCCTATTCTTTCCATCTTCTTTTTTATTATTGAATTGGAAGTTAATTCAGGAAAGAACTTATAAGTTATAGCGGTCAGTTCTTGATCGGATATCTCTCTGAAAGTTTGGACTACCTTATCAGAGATGATACTTAATTTTCGCTCTTTTTGCAGTAGAACGTTATATAATTTCATTCCATCTTTCGTCAGCGAATAACCTTCCCCTCCTCTGTACGTTAAATAACCCTCAGAACGTAGAGATTCCGAATTCTCCGCGATTTCATCCGAAAACCCCCCAAAAAGATAAGCGCCATGACTAGTTGGAACTTTTCCTTCTAATATGGCTTTGGTCAGCAACGACAGCTTCTGCAGTCGAATAGGTTTTGATTCTTTGGAGTACCCCGTAAGCAGTATGACCATCTTCTCTGATTCAGACAATTCTTCAATAGACTGGGGATCTTTCCTTCCCATTGATATTACATAATTTTGTAATATATTGATTTTGTTTAGACCTTTTATCCCGGTAAACTCACTACTTTTTGGGGCCATACAGTGTATATGGATGCCAAAAACCTCCAACAATTCCCGTTGACGAAAGTCTCAAACTCGAGAACTAAAATGCTGAAATATAGGATCGGATGAAGAGGATAGATCAAAATTTGCATTTAACAATCCCTCCGTTACGCAGAATTTTATTAGAGCATCTTCAGTCGAAATATAGAAGGGAACGATATAGATATTCCATTTAGTGCCCAAGGAAATGATATATCCAGGGCGTTTCAAATTATTTCCGCGATTGTACTATCCCCGGAAGGGTCAATCATTATAATAGAAGAACCAGAAATGAGACTACACATAGGTAGTGTTGAAGTTCTGTTTGATCTTTTCTACTAAGCGGTTAAGGAACTAAGTCAACGGATAATAATTACTACTCATTCATGGGATATGATTCTTCCAGTCTTTAATGATACCGGAATTGTCAAATTATCATTCAATCATTCCAGTATTTCAGTTAAATTTCTATCAATTTGCTAAATTTATATTAGCAGCTGCCTGGTTTGCATTTTCGACAATTTGTTCCAGATTGTCCTGAGTGAATTGCAAATTCACAATTGTGAAGTTATCTGTTGGGATCTGTCCAGAATTAGGGTCACTGTATTGAAGGTACTGAGAATTAACCTTGTACCAAAGTTCTGTCATCCCCAGCATCAACGAATAGTTGTAAACGAGATCAATGACATCGGATACATTGGAAATGTGGCTGTAATGGGGGAATCCGATATAGACTGAGATGTGAGCCTCCTCTTTGTCTATTTCATTCATCAGGGTCTTAAATATTTCTTGTTCTATCTTCTCTTCTAGGCTCAAATAATCTGCAACAGGTCTGAACTTTAGACCTATAAAGGAAGAAACGGCAGCAGCAAGGGCAAGTGGAATGCTGAATTCAAAAAATCCTCCAAGCAATTCCCATCCAGTGGTTTCCAAAGCAATATACAGTGAGGGGTTGTCCAGAAGGTATTCAAAGACGGACAGGAACGATTGCAATCCCATCGAAGAAATATCGTTCACAAGG
>JAJYDZ010000285.1 GCA_021790415.1 Thermoplasmata archaeon
AAATCCAACTATCCCCTCATCCTCAATTCTGAGCTTTTTCAGCACCTTTCTGGGAATGATCAGCCCGACAGATGTCCCCCTTTTCTTTGCATGGGAAACCTCGATTAGTTTTGTCACTGAACCCTATTGTGGAAATTAATAAAATGATTGCATTAGTTGTACTTATACCCATAGAGCATAGCTTCCAGAAAGTTGTGTATTTATAAAGGGTAGTATCCACAGAGACAGCCATTAACAATTTTTGCGAACAGAAATGGATGATCCAACAAATATGAGACGAATGGAAAAAAGCTAATTATAGGCTTTTTGAGATTTCTTTAGCAATCTATTTCCATGATTTCGGAAATTACAAATTGGGGCTACTATCTTTATTCTGCCCAATTGAATCAATTTGATTTCTCTTGCTATATATCTTCAATTAGAAGGTGCCTTTGTGCAGGCAATGAATCTAAGCGAGATTTCAAGACATTTGAAATTGAAAAACGCCCTCTCCCAAATTCAGATGAAAGTATAGTTATGCAATCTTTCTTGTTCTTACCATCTCTCCGCAGATTATCATACCTAAGGTTCACCCTCAACTTTTCATCCTCTGTCCATGGCTTCCCTCTGTTGTAAAAAACAGATTTATCTGGTATCCTGAGATCCCCGAGAAGATACCCTGGTTTTACATTTTCCAATGTTGCGATCCCATTCCTGAAGATATTCTGATTAATCTCAAAGCCCGTAATGTTTCTGCGGAGTCCAATGGCTACCCGTACTGTGGAGAACCCACCCAGAAACAGATCGCACACAAGATCCCCTTCATTGCTGCTGTACTGCATCATCTTAATAAGCAAGCTTGTGGGGAGTTCATTCCGGTTCTTCTTCTGATTAGGCTTATACTCTTTGTTGATAACCCATACATCCTCTCTGTCCTGGTAGTTCAGTGACCCTCCAAAGTCATCCCTTTCATTTTCACCATACCGACAGAAAGTGTTGAACGTCACTTCTCCGCCGGGTTTCACCAAGTAAAGTATGTGATAGTGAGAGGATACGTATTTTCTTGTTGTATGCACCCCGAAATTAAATTTCCAAATCAGGTGGTTTGTCATTTTTAACTTTGTATTTCTAAGTGCTGCCAGCACATAATACAAGTTTGTATATCCAGATACAATATAGATACTTCCACCGGGCCTCAGGATACGTTCCGCCTCCCGGATCCAGTTGTCGCTAAACTCTTTGTATTTTTCTGCTGGAATTTCTACATAGCCATCTATGACATTGCTTTCTTTCCTGTTGTAATGCTTCTCGAAAGTATCTGCATTAATTCCGTATGGGGGATCTGTGATTATGAGATCCACAGTCCCATCCTTGATATGCTTCCTTGCGCCCACTATGCAGTCCTCATTGTAAAGAAGATCTCCAAACATCAAAGAGAATATGTTGAGTTTACAAATAAACATTGCCAATTCAGATTCACGTGTGGTAATGACTTTTTCGATACTCGTCATCACGACTTTTGCATAGATCCCTTAACTCACATTCACTGCAAACTTGATTGCCCCTGTTAATGCAATAACTGGTCCCTATCTTCATGAGACCGTCATCAATCGCGCCCACACTGCTTCCTGTGACTTCTGAGAGATAATTTACAAGCCACTGCACCTGAATATTCCTGATCTTGGAAGAAAAGATTTCACGCAGCGTTTTCTGTATATTTTTTGTTTCATCCTCATTAAGATTCTCTGCCTTTTTCCCCCTGAACGCTCTGGTTACGTAAATGTAGTATCCATTTCCCTTCTCTTGCTCAATGCCAACAAATTTATCTGGATTATTCAGATCCATCAGGAAGGGATCAAAGAATCCCGCCATGAACAGTACCCTTCCCGCGTTGCTGTCGAGAGGGAGTTCGTAGGAATTCTGGCTCCAAGCCTTACTGGTAGAATCCATTATTCCATAAGTGTATATCAACCACTTGACGAGAAGGTGCGCAGCCTTGTTACCTATTTCTTTTCCAAGTCCGTAAAACTCATTTTCTTTGATAAATTTAGATAGCGACTCGGCAGACTTCTGTTCTTTGAAGAGATCCAGCAAGCCCTTGTTCTCCTCGTTCAGGATCTCAATGACAGCCAGAGGTGCCCCAAATCTTCCCATTACATATGAAGAGATTTGTTTACTGTTTTGGAGAAACAGGTTGTAACTTTTTTCTCGCTTTGAATTTTGGGTCTTTGCCCATATCTCTCCCCTATCCTTCTTTACTTTAATATGCTCTTCATTTACAACATTGAACACTTCCCTCAAATTTGAGAAGAAGTCGGAGGGATTGTGCAGGAATTTTATCCCTTTCCTATACAGTGAATTAACTATCGCTTCCAGGAATATCCTTACCCCCTCCATGTCAGGCCCCTGATCAAGAACCGCTCTTAGAAAGAGATACCTTGCAAGCAACTCTGAAAACTTGATGCTTTCCGAATCATTTTCATTGAGCTTTGTCCGATCCATCTTTCCGGACGTATCAAAAAGAGGTTTAAATATGAAGATTCCAGACAGATTGTCTGTTTTCTGATTTCTCTGACCAATTTCATTAAGTTTCCGTATTAGAGGCTCAAGATTTAGAGGATTCACGCGATCACCATCTGCCGATTACAATTTCCCTTGGGATCAGGTCAAGATTAATAGCAATCTTAGGTCTTCTCCGGCTGCCGTCTGCGTTCCTCATATTCCTCTGGAATTCCGTAATCCAACCCTCACGACCTCCTTTTTCTATAAAAGAAAAATCGTTGAAAAATAGGATAATCAATTCTGCCAGAGTGAAGGATGTTTTTCTTTTTCTGGATGGGGCGCCCCTTTCCATTCTATCTCTCTCAAAGTCTGACGCTCCTCCCTTGAGCTCATCGTGCCAAATTTTGAATTCACCATCTTCGTCATACTCCATTTCTGCCATTCCTATGACGAACCCAACTCCATTACGGTCTGAGATAACGCTTCTAACAGATTCCCAATCATTCAAAACCAGAATGCTGCCGCTGTCTTTTGAGTGCAGTTTCAGGTCCCAGACAAATTCATTTTGGTAATCAAAAGTTGTGTTTCCATAGCGGGGACCCCTACTCCCACCAATCTCTGACTGAAGATATCTCACGCCAGTTTCCTCAAAATACCAGCCGGGCCATTCCATTTGGCGCCAGTTCATCCCGCTTTTTTTCATCTCAATAATTGCATCCTTTCCATAGACCGTACGGGAGAAATAACTTCGAATTACCGCAGCGATAGCAGATGCTTCATTTTTAAGTATCTCATCCTCTGACATGCTTCATAAAGTTTTATCCTATATTTTTTAATGCGTCAAATTCAATTTAGATAAATATACAATATGTATGATAAACCGTTAAGTATATTTACGAATATCTCATAATCATGAAAATAGATATATTAATGCTTTCCAAGGTTTTATCATCGGAAATCCGCATTAAAATTCTCTCATATTTGTGTCAGGAGGACCTTTATCTTTCAGAAATAGCATCTAAACTTCCTTCAGAAACTAGAGACAGACAGGGACTTCACAGACATCTGGAAGTATTAACCAAATCCGGACTGATCAGTAAATATTACGAAAAGAAAGGAAGAAACATCATCAAATACAGAATGAACTGTGAAAATATTTCGATCGATCTCTGCACGGGAACGGTTACTGTCGGAAAGGTTCCGCACCTTTACTCTTCAGAAAAGTAGGCACATATT
>JAJYDZ010000286.1 GCA_021790415.1 Thermoplasmata archaeon
GCCATTAGTGGTTAGAGAATAAATTTTATGTCATAGTTAAGGGTATGTCCTGGCACTTAACAAATTTAACAGATTTCCAGATTTCTATCGTGTCCAGTTAAATTAACAGAACCCAAAATTGGGTTCTGTTAACTCTATGAAGGCTAAGACATCCTGTTAATTTTCGGATGCTATGGCATGGCTATTATTCTCTTTATGGTGAGTAGATAGGATTTGTCAGGACCAGAAAATATTAATCCTACTAATGTAATTTATTTGTTGATGACGATAGGAATTTTGTTAAAATTCTCCGAGTTCAATAACGGTAAAGAAAATCACGGCATCATTGCAATAGCAGACCGTATGGTTTCTTTTGGATATTCACCTTAGTGTTTTCTATTTCAACGAAGTTGTGAGTTTGAATGTATTTTTCATATTCTTCTTTCTTAATATATCTCATTCCCTTGAACGAAGAAACCTCTGATTCGGACTTATCTGTAGTGTGGGTCAAGCGAAAACCAATAAATGAATACCTAAAATACTTTTGTTAAGATCCTCTGATTGTCTAAACTTACCTCATGTCATAATACAGAGTTTTATGTGCCTCAACCTATCTGGTTTAAGGTACTGTTTTAGATTGCTAATCTATCTCCCAAGATTCGACTGAGAGTCAATCGTTTTTAAAATGTGATGGTATCAACCCAAGGTAAGTCTTATTTGCTTGCTTATCTGACTTAAGGCAACTTTCCTGTTAATTTTGCGTCTATCAACTCCTTCTCTATATCTTATCTTAACAGCAATATTTCTTAGAGATATTTCGTCCACTTCCACTTTCTTTCTTTTCGCCTCTTCCAATCTTAACTGTTGTCCATAGACTAGAAGTTTATCAAATATTGGTTTCCAAAGTTGTTTTGCTACTCTAGCGTTTCTATTATTGTTTTGACTTAAAGTTAAAAGTACGGGTAATTTTTCCTTTAAGTGATCGTGATTGTGGATTTCCTTGCTTGGTTTGTAACTGAGATTATAAGTTTTGATTAAAGCGTCACCCAGTACGGATAAAGCAATGAAATCAAAATTCCTGTAATCTCCTCTTTTCCCTTTGGGTAATCCATTGATAAAATTGTATTGATTCTTCGATAAGAAATATGGAAGCAATATATATTCAGGCGTAGTCTTTTCGTTAAATAACAAATCATAGAATCCAGGTGTCGCGCTGTCTTCTCTTTCAAAAAGTAATTTCTTTTTATGCTTCGCTTCGTAAGGTTTTCGATACCATAAAGCCAACGCCTTTTGGGCCGCGTCCACATTGTCTACCCGTTGCATAACCGATCGTCCTCTTGAAGCAGGATTAGCACCGGTTTTCCTGACATATCTCAAGTCATACAGCTCAAAGGCTAACCTTTCTATTTCTCGTTGAACTGGATCATTTGATCACAAATCTCTAGCAGTTATTGGAGTCTGCGAATTAGAGTATTCTGCTATATGCTCTTCCAGAACAGATGCTTCTGGAACGGGGATTATGCGCATGAGCAAAGACACATTATCGCATTCGCTGGAGTGTTCATATAACGTTTCGATAGTTTGCAGCCCGTTTACAACCTGGAATCCATCTATTAGGAACTTATGTCCTTTTTCATCCTTGATACTCTTGCAACAAACAGTTATTCCGTTGTTGTATCTGAAAAAATTGAGCTTTTCTTCGGGATCACTTAGTGTTGCAATCATCTTGTTTCTTGCAGTGCCTGTCCCAATGACAAATCTAAAATTAGAATGGTATATATTATATCCATGCTTGTCTCTTATTTGAATAAGCTCTTTTGCTTTTACAACAGCTAATACTGAATATGTACTATTTTGGTCGCTTACTTCAGGAATGATAACGTCGTTTTCTGTTCTCAGTATGAAACTATCTGGAGGTTTTGACGTATTGTCGCTAACAACCTGGTTCAGCATTTCTATATCGTATAAATCACAGTGATGTTGCTTATATCTTTGCCGATCGTTTTCAAATCTTTTGTTTATTGCTTTCACTTCATCTATGAGATCCTTTTTTGCGTAACCGGAAACTACTATTATTAGACGAATTTCTTTATGCGATCCTATTGCCTCATTGTATAGTCTCTTGACCTGCGCAATTTTTCCCTTCACAGTGCTATCTGCTCCATTAAGTTCTAACTGCTCAAACCCATTCCAGAGTTCTTCTGCCGCTGTTGCATCAAATTTGGCTATTTCTAGATCGTTTCCATTGTCACTGTCTTTTTTTACTAATTTACTGAACTTGGACTGCATTATATATAACCTGTTTTCGTCAATCCAAGCTCCATCTATATTTCTGTCCCCCGGGCCCTCTCCTTCACATATGGATCTAGCAGATTCAATTTGCACCTCTGTGAACTTTGGACTAATGTTTTTTATGCACCAAAATTGAAATCCTTTGCCTAGTCCTACATTTGAATCACCATTATATCTTGAATTCGCAGTCTTTTCAACTTCCTCTTTTAATATCCAGCCAAATTTTTGGACGTCAAAAGTATTAGCATGCGCCATATTATCGGTGATTTTATAGTTTTTCGGTATCTAACGTTTTCCTTTCTGAGTACGGATTGTTTTGTCTTTTTTCATTAAATTTTTGATCCAGTGATTTCAAACTAAATTAACTCAAGTTCATTTCGGTATGGGATGAATTGAAGAAGGAGAAACCTAAGGACTATAACATTACCGATTTTATTTGCAGTTGCCTGATCAATTCCATAAAAAACGAAAGTGCTAGTTACTGAAAAAATTCATTTTCCGATATTTATAGGTTATTTTAGAGTTTGAAACTACCGAATTTTGTCTCAACTTTAAGATGGAGTCAACCCCGGTTGGAATAATTAAGAGCAGCAAATCTATATCAACCATCTCAGTAACGTATTCTTTGGCAAATATGGAGCATGATGGTGCGAATAGACTACTTTTCAAAAGCCATTTACTTGTGAACAGTGACTACAAAAGCTATGTATCCAACTCCAACCGTAACTATTTCAGCTAGGTTGTTTATGTTGTACACTTTGAAGTTGAGAATCTTTTGAAATAATGGCACTTCATAAGTAGCCTTGAGTGTGGTTCCGAAGAAGTACCAACTACCTTTCTAATAATAACTGTTAATGAGTTTCCATATATTTACATCTCTAGAAATTGTCCTAGATTGTACGAAGACGAAACCTGTTATAAATCTTATTGCAATGAAAATTGCTAGGGCTACCCTTGCAAGAGTAGCCGATAAGAAGAGCATGGGTACTATTAGGAAACCGAACAAAAAGGGAGTAGTTTCTTTCTTTTCGCCCCATAAAGACGATATATAAAAGCCCAAAGTACCCGAAAAAAACAAATCCTGTTGGATAAAGCAAATACCGTTCCTTTGTAATATCTATATTGGAATAGGTCAACATAATGTAAGCTATAGCTGCGATGGGTGAACCTATTCCGGCTCCAAGTACAAAAGGCCAAAGTTGTATTGATGTCAGACCAAAAGGAAGATTACAGTTCCTTTTCTCGTTATGGGAAACTGTTTACTTATCAACATTCTAGCATAAATCTGCTACTGCTCTAGTCTTTAGAAAGGAACTAGTTTTTTAAGCAACTCACCAACCGAAAATTAACAACCATGTCTATACACCGTAGAGTTAACAGAACCCAATTTTGGGTACTGTAAAGTTTGCGGTTGACGAAAACGGTTGTAAAATATCGGTT
>JAJYDZ010000287.1 GCA_021790415.1 Thermoplasmata archaeon
AATAAGTTCTCATCAGTCTTGATCTGATAGCACGTGGTCGTATAGACCAGTTATCCTATTCCTGAAGTTGTCGAACGTAAATTCTTCCGACCTTTGAAGACCGAGTCGAGAGTATTTGTCATTCTCTCTAACTGCTAATTCCACAGCCCCTGCTATTTTGTCCACCTTAGTGGGTTCTACGAGGATGGCAGCCCCCCCTGATACTTCCCTTATTGTGGGAATGTTCGATGTTACCACAGGCAAACCAGTTCCAAAAGCCTCAACAATTGGAAGGCCAAATCCTTCGTATATTGAGGGAAAGAGGAGGGCATCGCATGCATTGTAAATTTTGTTTAGCGTTTCGTCATCAGTATTTTTGAACGTAATGCCACGTTTCAGCTCTTTTCCAACCCTGACCAATACGTATTCGTCACCAAGGCTGTTCATAACAGACTCAACGGTTTTTAGATTTTTACGAGGGGAATCTGACGAGACTGATAGAACAAGTTTCTTCGAAGAAGGAAGTCCCAGAGACTTCCTCAATGAATCCTTGGAGACGGAAAGCTTTCGGAAAGACTTTCCAACTGGCAGGTGAATCGTGGTAATCTCTCCTTTAAATCCAAAGCGATGTAAGTCCTCTTTCAGCACGTCCGTATTTGTTACAATATACCTTGCGTTCTTAAGAGACCTATAAAGTAATTTCATGTATATCCGTTCAGCCAGTGACGAGTCATCGAGGAAATATGGCGAATCCTGAACATTGACAATTTCGTAAGCGTATTTTATTCTAAGAGTGCCAGAAAATTGATTTGTATAGTGAATGACTGCCCTCCTAGGCTTTGAAGATGAAATCACGTACTTTCTTGCATTTGAAAAGGCAACTGTCCTGAACAGATAAGTTAGAAAATTGGTGCCTAGATTACTTATGAAATCTACGCCCTCATGGTCATACCCCCAACCATCAATATTGTAAATCAAATTTATGATTTCCTTGTCATAGGGCAATGAATCTGCTAGGTCTGAAACCCACCTGTAAACAGATGTGAACGGAGGATACCTATTAACTATGAAAACCTTCAGGTCTTCTTTTCTCGTTGGATCTTCGTTCATGACAATCCATGAGAAGAATTGCATTCTAATAAGATAATCGCCCAGGGTTGATACAAGAAAATCCCCGACCGCAGGATGACCCAGAGTTTCAGTATTAAAACATACAGAAATTAACGCACCATATACCGAGTAATCGACTTCCTGCGAAAAATTGCACTAGGATAACCTCTCATTTGTACAGAATCCACCCGTAGAGTTGCTTCTTTTATGATAGCAATCAAGTCATCTGTTCATAGCTGTTCGGTACTCCCTTGTGTTTCCTTATAACTGCTTACTTTGGGAATCGCCCTGCCCAAATAGTCGTGGAAATGATATCCTAGCTACCTTTCTTTACTTGAAATATGTCGCATGAATTTGGTAGTGCTATATAATAGCTAAAAGAACTGAAGTCAAATAGATTGGGTCGAAGGTCGATCTAATAAACAAAGAAAATAGGAAATGGTTGAAGAAGAACAAACCTACGCTAAGGGGTAAATGAGAGGGTACTAGGCAGGGAAAGGGAATTAAGGTTTGAAAGTAATATCAGGAAGGTAGAATTAAATGAGCAAATATCAAAAAATCCAAAAAATAAGTCCTAAATTCTGGCCAAGGTATAGTTTCACCGTTGAAAATTTAAATTCAAATCCATTACTGAAAAAATTGATGGATGAAAATAGTGCATGCCATAATTTCAAAGACAGGAGTAAACACTTCAGATATGTAAGTGATGAAATTGTGAAGAAACATCCAATTGATTATTTAGAATTTGGCGTATACAAGGGAGACTCTATCAGAGAGTGGATTGGCTTGAACCAAGATCCCGGAAGTATGTTTTATGGATTCGACACATTTACGGGATTGCCCGATGACTGGACCTACACGGTGAAGAAAGGCGAATTCGACCTGGGAGGAGATCCCCCAACGATTAATGATCGAAGGGTAATACTGGTCAAAGGTTTATTTCAAGATACTCTAAGGCCATTTCTCAAAGATTACGTAAGAAGGTATAGGATGGTAATTCATCTTGATGCTGATTTATTCTCAAGTACTCTATATGTTTTGTCTCAATTGGATTACTTACTAAACGAGGGAGACATATTGATGTTTGATGAGTTTAGTAGCATAACAGGGGAATTCAAGGCATTCAGCGTCTATAAGGAAGCATTCAAACGAGAGCTTAGAATGGTATCTAGGGTGCAATATGATGGCTGGCTTTCTAACCAAGTGGCCTTTCTATTCGACAAGTAATCTCGTTCTCACCCCAGACAATCAATTAAATGAAGGAATTCCAGTGAAATGTCTCTGTGACTGGTACGGCATCAAACGAGAAGAAGTTTCATTTTTGAAATTAGAAATTCTTCTTTTCTAACACGAATATTGATAAGTTTACTGTTGATAGTTGCGTAAGAAATGCGTTTCAGCATATAATATAAGTGCAGGGATTTTTAGTCATTGATTATATACCTTTAAGTGTATCCCGTATGAGGTAAGGGATGACCATCTCCGTATCTATTCCTGTCATTTCCGGAGCCCATTTAAGAAATTGTCTGGATTCCATATTTAATAATACCTTTCACGATTTTGAGGTCATTGTCAACAACTCATCAGACAGTCCAGTTGTTACCGAAATGCTCAGAGATTATGACCTGAGGATCATAGAGAAAAAAACAAAAAGCTTTGAGAGCAGGTATATAACCACGATGGCGTCAAGAGGGGAGAAGGTATTCATCTTTGACGAGACAAGGGTAATGGAAAAAACACTCCTAGAAGATGTGAACAATAGGAATAACGATATGCTCGTCATAAAAGAAAGGGATATAGGGAAGGGTATCGTGAATTACTTCTCAAATCTTGACAAGTCAAACCTTCCAAATGACCTGTCAATTCTGGACCCCATGAGGAATAAGAGTGTTATACCGAGGGTGTATAGGCGTGAAATAATTGTAAGTGCGCTTGAAGCAGTGAGGAAAAACCTGTCGGAAGACATTCTCAGTCAGATTGTCGGGCTAGACCTAGAATTGATCTATTTGGAATCCTACAACCTGACAAAGGACATAGGGCTCATTAGTTCCTCTGAAATAAAACACTACGGAGATGAGAGCATAAGGGAAGTTTTCAGAAAATACTACAGATACGGGTATACGCAGAGGATGCTGAAAAATACGTATTATGGAGAATTTGCGGGCCTTTCTGGAAGAAACAGGTCGACTCTCCCGGTCAGAAATAGAATTAGGAGCGTACCAATCCAAGTGCTGAGAGGCATTCCTTTTGTCTTGGGGTATCTGAACAGCAATAACAAAAATGATGAGGCATAAAGTCCATCCAAATGATCGATGTTATTCCTCAATTAGGGAGCGGATACCTTCGTATTGGCAGGAAACATTTGATCGCTATTTCTCCTTGACCAGCTCTATCCAGTGACTAACGGTATTTTCCCAGGAAAAGACCTTAGAGGCATTTAATACCTGCAGGGACCATTCATTGTAATTTTCCAGAATTTTTTTGACATCAATGGCCATGTGATCAATATCTATTTCACTGATTCCCATTTTGAACTCCCTGATAACTTCAGAAACACCTGGTGCTTCAAGAGCCAGGGTTGGAACTCCGCACGATGCGCTTTCTATGATTGTTATCCCAA
>JAJYDZ010000288.1:0-3153 GCA_021790415.1 Thermoplasmata archaeon
AAATATACTTTCTTTCATTCAAAACAGTCAGTTCCATAGGAGAAACAGAGACGCAGCTTGAGGGAGAAGATGATCCAATAATGCTCTGGTTGCAGTTTATTTGATCTTTGGAAATTTTTTTTCATCATCATAATGCTGATTTAATTCTCCAGAAGGTGAAGCATTCAATTCAAATTTTTAAAAAAATTGCTTACATTATGATTGAATCTATAAAGTGCCAGGGAAAGGATAATAGCTACCAACATAATGACTCCTGTAATAGTTAACAGTAAAGTTGGTCCCAAAAATTCTATAGAAATGGTAAAAATAAGAAGCAATAAGAGCCGGGTTATATCGCTTAATATTTGTACCCCTGTGTTAAATCTTCCTGAATATTCTTTTGAAACCATGTTCATTATAACAGTATTTCTGCTTATTCTATTGCCGGGATTTCCAACTCCATGTGTAGTCTGAAATCCGATGTACATGGCAAAACTTGTGGAAGATGGAATTAGAAAACATCCCGCAGCGAAAATAAGCATAAAAATATAGGAGTGCTTAAGGTTAAACTTAGTTCTTAGAAAAGAAAGCATTGCGCCAGTTGACATTCCTAAAGTAGAATAGGTAATCTCAGAAAGGGAAATACCACTTGCATTTCCGTGGAGGACATTTACAATAAAGATAGGTTTGAGAAAATTACCTATTGTTGTAACTATAAAGGTAAAGTTTAGTAAATAAAAAAAGAATATTATTGAGAAATTTTCCTTTATATACTTTAATGAGCTGACATTTTCCTTGAAAGATTCTTTATTGGATTTAACTGGTGAAAAATTTTCTTTCAGATATCTAAGCAAAATAATGCTGAAAGTTATTAAAGGAGCCTGAATGACAAGAGAGAATCTTGGGCCCAATAGGGAGAGAACTGGTATGGCCAGTGTAGCACCAATTACGGCAGGAATTTGTCCTGAAATCTCTGATATCGAATTGCTCATTCCGTATTTTTTGTGACCAATTATGGTCTGTTGAATAGATCTCAGGGTAGAAAAGAATAATCCTTCAGTAAAATCTATGATTAAAAATAACGCAGGAATAACCACACCTGACAAATGAGCATACGAATTCCACACAGTAAAACCTGTGATTGAAATAAATATCCAAAGAAACAAGTTAAAATTTAGAAGTAACTTTCTCTCATGAGTGTCTATAAAAGTTCCTAATTTAGGACCCACCAAGATTCCTAACAAAATTGAAAAAATCATTATAGAACCGAGTTCAACCCTTCCTGTTTCCGAACTACTAAGATAAAGAAGTGAATATATCTGGAAAGGGCCTAAGGAGGAAAGTGAGAGAACTTTTATAATGTTGAATATCAACAGATTCTTGTTCTCTGAATTAAAGATCTTAATTACCATTCGAAAAAATTAGAAAATCTATTATAAACAATACATATTATAAAGTTTATAAACTTTAGTAGGGATAAAGTATATTTTACAGGAGGTAATTCTTAAGAAATGGATACAAGAACAGAAATTCAACTCCTTCTGGAGAAAGAACCTAGGTTAAGCACTCAGGAAATCGCCAATCATCTAGGGTTATCTAAAATGGCCATCTTAAAGCACATAGAAATTTTAGAAAATGCTGGAATTGTTGAAAGGAGCATTTTTAAGGGAAAAGTTGGAAGGCCATTCTATAGATACAGTCTGGTAGAAGACAAAATGGAGCAGCCTGTAAATTCCGATAGTCAGATGTTGCAATCACTATTGGATTTTCTTATGGAAAATGGAAATGAAACGCTAATCAACTCATTCCTTGAACAAAGACAGAAAATTGTCCTTTCAAGATATAGAGAAAAACTAAAAAATGTAAGGGATGAGGACAAACTTATGACTCTTGCTGCATTAAGAAAGGTGGATAATTACTTTCCAGAAATAAGAAAAATTGACAATAATACTTCAGAGCTAGTGGAGCTTAATTGTCCAATCCTCAAAATTGCAGTGAAAAACGGGAAGGCGTGTACACTTGAGACAAGTATGTTTGGGGCACTGCTTGAGGCGAATGTAGAATCCATTCACAAAAAAATTAATGGAAATGGAGCCTGTAGATTTATAATACGAAAACAACAATTATGACCCAATTAAAAATCTTGGAGTTATAAATACACCTCCATTATAGACACTAAAACCAATGATTCTGATATTTACATCTTTATCTCAGATTACTTTTTGATAAATTTACTATTATTTAATGTCGTGAAAAGTTTGCAATATCAGTATTACATTCTAACCAAAAATAAAAAACACGTTAAACTTCTAATTTTTAATAGCATGCCGTGAGCCGGTATTAGTATTTTGGTATAATCCCCTACATATTTATAGGATTGTGTGATCTGAGGGTATGGATATGTTGAATGGAGAATTAAGAAGGCTAGAAAATGAGAAAATACCTAAAGCTTCAATCGACAAAATAAAGGAATTTCTTACTTATCTCAAGTCAAGAGAGGAACTAAGCGATAAAAGGCTGTATTTCTATTCTAATTATTTGAGGACGATTGCCAGAACAATGGGTAATGAGTTTGTTAACCCTTCTGACCAGGACATAGAGAAAGCATTAATGGTCCAGAGAACCAGGGACGGGAAGAGAGGTAAACTCTCGGAATGGAGCATTGAAGGATATAAGCAAGCAGTCAAAAAGTTCTATTCCTGGATGGGTAAACCAGAGGTTGTCGCATGGATCAAGAGAAATAATAGGCCTAACTATAAAGTGAAACCAGACTTTACAATTTCTCAAGAGGAGGTAGATCTTTTGATTGCTTCATGTAACAATGCCAGGGATAAGGCAATATTTTCTCTGCTTTATGACACTGGTATAAGAATAGGTGAAATGTTATCGTTGAGGATCAAGGATGTTCAATTCGATGAATACGGCATGAGGCTCCTAGTTACTGGTAAGACTGGTACAAGGAGGGTCAGGGCCACCGGAGATTCAGTGGGATATCTAAGAGCATGGCTCAATGTACATCCTGATCAGTTCAATGATGATGCCTGGTTATTCTGTAAGATCGGTCATGAGACGTCAGGAAAAAGCAATTTGAAGGAGCAGCTAGAGGGAGGTCAGGTTTACAGAGTGTTCCACAGGGTCAGGGAGAGAGCAATAGAATTAGGATTTCCCAAATCC
>JAJYDZ010000288.1:3163-3709 GCA_021790415.1 Thermoplasmata archaeon
AGAGCCTCTCCGCTGGCACCGTAGCTTTCCGAGTCAATATTAGAGAAACAGATGGGATGGGTACCTAGTTCTAAGATGACAAGAGTATATGTTCACTTGAACGATGAGGATTCGGATTATGCTATTCTAGAAGCTCAGGGTATTAGGCCTGAAAGAAAACCAATAGAAGTTAGGAAAACGAAGACTTGCCTAAACTGTAAAACCCCCAACCCTTACATGTCTAAGTACTGTTTGCAGTGTGGTCGTCCACTAGAATATGAAGAAAACGAGATATTGAATAGGAAAATAGAACTTGCAGCTGATAGACTGGAAAAGACTGGAGCACTTGGAGAAACCGAAAAGGTCCTTATATCTTCATTAAAAGAAAACCCCGAACTTGAAGCAGAGTTATTACTAGCGATCCTAAAAGGCCTGAAGAAGAATGGGAAATTGGAAGAACTAAAGAAGTCTATGAATGACTGATTATATGTCCTCTTCAAACAATGGCAATATAATTACATTAAGAAGTTTTAGCAGTTCTTCAAACAAAGTAGATGAAGGCAATAT
>JAJYDZ010000289.1 GCA_021790415.1 Thermoplasmata archaeon
CCTTGAAGATGGAAACGTCTTTGAGGGGGAGGCATTTGGGGCATCTATTGATGTTTCAGGGGAATTAATTTTTACAACATCACCAACAGGATATCTGGAAGTACTCACAGACCCCTCATATGGGGGTCAGATCGTACTTTTTGCTTTTCCATCGGTTATAACATATAACCTGAGAAGAAGCATTCCACAAAGCAAAGAAATTTCTGCTTCCGGGGTAATAATAAAGGAAATGGCTGGATTGAATTCTGAAGCCTTTCGTGAACTCGACATGCTTTTGCATAACAGCGGTGTGCCAGGCATTAAAGGTGTGGATACCAGAAAGATTATCGAACTTATAAGGAAAAAAGGAAACATGAGGGGTATACTTTCCAGTACAAGAAACCCTGAAATTGAATTTGGAACCATGAATACCCGAGATCTTCTCAGAAGATTCGCAACCACAACTGACTATCATCTCAATAACGGCACAAATGAAGAAGTGTTATTCGTTGATATGGGAACTAAGATATCCCTCATAAATCAAGTTTCAAAAATAGCTTCTTTACATGTTATTCCCTTTGATTTTCCACTTCATGCAATAAACGGATCCTATGCGGCAATATTTTTATCAAATGGGCCTGGAGATCCATCTGATGAAAGCCTTGATGACGTAAGAGAACTGATCAGACGGAACTATGGGAAGATTCCAATATTCGGTGTGTGCCTGGGTCATCAGGTTCTAAGCATGGCTCTTGGTGCGTCAACGGAAAAAATGTTATACGGCCATCATGGCACAAATCACTCAGTTATAGAGGAGGATAGATGTTTCATTACCTCACACAATCATAATTATCAGGTTCTTGAAGAGAGCCTTTTTGGAACTCCTCTGGAAGTAATCCAGAGAGATGCAAATGACGGAGCCGTAGAAATGGTATCTGATAGTGAAAAATTTGCAGTGTCTGTACAATATCATCCTGAAGGAGCACCGGGACCTAAGGATCCATGCAACTTTTTCGGTGAAATGCAGAAGACTATTGGAGGTGTCTATGCCAAAAACACATGGAATAAATAGAGTCCTTATTATAGGATCTGGTCCGATAGTCATAGGACAATCAGCAGAATTTGATTATGCCGGTTCACAGGCTGCCAGATCATTGAGAGAGGAGGGAGTTTTTACAATTCTTCTTAATTCAAATCCGGCTACAATTCAAACTGATTTGGAAATAGCAGACAGAATATACATAGAACCTATGACGCTTGAAGTAGTTGAAGAGATAATAGAGAATGAAACTGTCGATTCTCTGCTATGCTCGATGGGTGGGCAAACTGCGTTGAATCTTCTCATGGAGATAGAGAAATCCGGCATTATAAATAAATATCAATTGAACGTCCTGGGAACAAGACCCGAAAATATAAGAGTGGCAGAAGACAGAAATGAATTCCACAAAAAAATGATATCCATAGGTGAAAATATACCAAATTCTGCCATAATCCATTCCTCCAAATGGGCCGATGAGATTGATTCCATACGATTTTATCCATTCATCGCAAGAACATCGTTCAGTCTGGGTGGAAAGGCAGGCAGAATAATTAGGAGTAGGGAGGAAGCTGTTACCTTCTTTGCAGAAGTATTCAGTGGAAACGATATATGGGAAGTAGAGATTGAATCATCGTTGTTGGGTCTGAAAGAACTTGAATATGAGGTGCTTCGCGACCAATCAGGAAATGCCATCTGTATATGTAATATGGAGAATCTGGACCCTATGGGGGTGCACACAGGTGAGAGTATAGTTGTTACTCCTTCTCTTACTCTAAACGATATTGAATATTACAGTATGAGAGAGCATGCATTGAAGATTGCAAATTCACTGAACATTATTGGTGCATGCAACGTTCAATTTGCCCTTGATTCTGAAAACGAAACATTCTACGTTGTTGAGGTAAATCCAAGAACATCCAGATCATCTGCTCTTGCTTCGAAAGCCAGTGGATACCCTATTGCACGAATAGCCACAAAATTATGCATGGGATATTTACTCAGTGAATTGAAGAACCCAATCACGGGCAACAGTTCCGCAGCATTTGAACCGTCACTTGATTATGTAACCGTTAAGATTCCTAAGTGGCCCTTTGAAAAATTTCCCACTGACATAACTCTGGGTGTTGCGATGAAGTCTACCGGAGAGGTAATGGGCATAGGGAGAACTTTTGAAGAGGCAATGTTAAAAGCTGTGGCATCGCTTGAAGAGGGACAGCAATTTGGAATTTCATTAAATACAGATTTGGATAACTTGGAAGAATATCTCAGGAGGCCAACCCATCTTAGACTAAGGGCCATTTTCCAGGCACTTAAAGAAGGATATGACGTTGAAACCATAGCTTCTTTGACAGGATGGGATAGAGAGATCCTTCATAGATTACATTCCCTATTTGGAATTTTAAACCATTCAGATTTCGCACTTGATAAATTGAGACAAATGAAAGAATTAGGAATACCCGATTATTTTATTGCAAGTGAAAATTCACTTACTGAAACAGAACTATTTAAATTAAGAAAGAAACTGGACTTAAAGCCCGGTTTTAGAGTTATAGACACATCATCCAATGAATTTGCTTCAAGGTCCGGATATTTCTATTCGACCTATTTTGAAAATTACGATGCAACCCCGCTTTCAATTGGAAATTCTATATTAATAATAGGTTCCGGACCCAACAGAATATCTCAGGGCCTCGAATATGATTTTGGTTCGGTAAAAACCCTGCTTCACCTTAAACATATCAATGTTCCAACAATAATGATCAACTCTAATCCCGAAACGGTTTCAACTGATTATGATGTTTCTGGAAGACTTTATTTTGAGCCTTTAAAGTTGGAATACATAGCAAATATAATAGAATTTGAAAAACCAAAGGGTGTGATTATACAATTCAGCGGTCAGACTGGCCAGAATATGGCTAGCAGCTTGGCTACCATTTTTGGAGAAGATATAATATTGGGAACATCTCGTGAAAGTATAGAGAATATTGAAAATAGAATAAGATTTAGTAGTGATTTGGATAAACTGGGACTTCCCCAGACAGAATTTGTTTATTCTGATACCTTGGAAGATCTACCGGAAAAGATTGAACAATTGGGATACCCTGTAATATTACGAACAAGCTTCATAATAGGGGGCAGCTCAGTTAAAGTTATAAGAAATAGGAAGGAGCTGGAAGAACTTTTGCCTCATTATAACAGAATTGGAATCAAAGGGGAGGTTTTAGTAAACAGATTTCTTGAAAATTACGATGAATTTGATGTTGATTTTATTTCCAACGGTAAAGATATGAGAATCGCAGGAATATCAATTCATGTTGAGGAAGCTGGTATCCATTCAGGAGATGCTATTGGAATTACCGGCCCATGTTTAATCAGCGAAGATGTATTAAACAATATCAAGCATATTTTGCTTAAATTGACTTCTTATTATGAGCTAAAGGGTTTTAGCAATCTTCAGTTGGCTGTAAAGGAAGATCAAATAAGAATAATTGAACTGAATGCAAGGCTTAGCAGATCATTTTCATTTATCTGCAAATCTAATGGAATAAACTGGATCAAATATGGGATAGATTCGATTCTATTTGGAATCCTTCCAGATTTTCAATGGAACCCAAAAACATATTCTGCGAAAATTCCAGTTTTCCCCTTTAGAATTTTCTCTGGTGAAGAT
>JAJYDZ010000290.1 GCA_021790415.1 Thermoplasmata archaeon
TCCATTCGGATATAAACGCACTTTTAAAGCCTTAATCATTACTGATAGGAGCATAGCAGATATTATTAAAGGTTGCCTCGCTAACCCACGACTGAAGTCTGTGGGCTTGCGCTCGGTTTTTGGTCATAGGGGAAGTTCACAATGTTCTGGTTATTTTGCGATACCTTTTCACTGGATTGTGAAGTCAATACTGCGGCGCCGGCAAAAAGCATGGTTGTGCATATTACTATTGCTATAATCTAATTATAACTTTTAAACACAACTATATACAATCCGTAAATATAAATATCTTCTGGTCTGCTCGACTTTGCACTTAAAAGTCCTTTTTTAACGGAATTATGGTGCAAACGCAATATTTTAGGTGCAGAATCCAGATTGAGTATTACAGTCACTTTTAATCAAATAGAGTATGGATGTTGACAAAGCCATGAAATCGCTTGTTTCCTTTGTTGCCTTTGTTGTTATTGGGTTAATTATTGATGTATTCATACCTTTACTCTTTCAAGCAACTAATATATCTATATAGTCTGCAAACAGCAACGGATTCCAATATTTAGATGGTTTACTTATTGCTATCCCAATAATGGTCATATGTGTGATCGTGCTACTAAAGTGGGATGAAATTAGAGGAATGTTTTAAAGACCTACAGAAAAAAGGAGAGAGAGGAAGATTTCCATTCCGATTTATAGGGCGATAGATAGAGGTTCAGTCTAGAAATCAGTTTTGATCCCAAGTTCAAACATTTCATGAATCAACACCGTTATGTTGTAAGCAGTTGCCTTGCAAAACAACTCGTTTTTCTGTGCAATCAAATTCTTGCTTTTCAGGGAGTCACCGAACTTCATTTTCCATGCTAAGAATGTGGGTTCAACGTTGGATCGGAGATGATAATGCTCCTCAAATGCTTCCACATAAAAATCGTAAGGGCCCACATAATGGAGTACCTGAGAGTGAGATGAAAGTTAACTGGACTGACACATTTCAATGGCTAACTAAGTGGAAGAAAATTCTACTTAAAACAAGAAAAAGAAACAGGAAGTACTATGAAGAAAGCAACGACCCACTCTATATACTTGATAATGTCGGAAGTTACACCTTTTCTCCATACAAAGTAGTTTGGAGGGAACAAAACAGGGAGATGGTAGCATGTGTTGTATCAAAAAAGAAATCGAAGCCTCTTTCTGGCAAACTTATAATCCCAGATTTAAAAGTTCTTTTCTGTCCTTTTGAAAAAGAAGATGAAGCTCACTATCTGTGTGCAATTCTTAATTCCAAAATTGTTACGGATATAATAGAAGGATATACCATAGAAACACAGAGAGGTATTGACATCCTCGATATCATCGCAGTGCCGAAGTACAAGCAAAAAAGCGGTTAAACTTGCTAGTTTATCGAAGCAAGCTCGCGATCTCTACGTTGCAGGAGAAGACATGGGGGTTTTCGCTAGATAAAATCAATGTTTTGACCGAGAAATCTCTAAGGAAGAGTAAAAGACAAACCTGAAGAACTACTAAGTCAGTTTTAAATGCAAAGCCTCCTTGATCAAGTTGTCCGAATCAAACCTGATCCAGTACAGTTAAACCCGTACTATCAATTCTTGAGTTGCTCTAATACATGTCGAAGTTAGAGTCTTTGAAGTCTCTGAGAACAAATTCAGTGAGTCTAAGGTCCAATGTCTCTGCGTCGCTATCTCCAAGTCGATATGACATTTTTCTCTCGATCATATAGAGCGATTTCTTATTAGATGAACTATCTGTTCGCAAGTCAACTCTTGACTTAAGATACCGACTGTATCCATGCTCCATTACCTCAATCCTTCTTTTGCCTCTTGCATACACTGATACCCGGTTTACTGCTTCTTTCTGTCTCCTCAGCAGTTCAGCATTCAAATCATCCTCCAGGAAATCCTGATCAAGAAAAATAGCATCCGGAAAGTAATTGAGTATCTGAGAGATTGCCTCGTCAGTTTTGTACTGTGCGGAAAATAATAGATCAAAGGCAAAACGCCCCAGATAACCAGACCTGGCCAAGTTATACATTTTTCGATTCAATACCTTCTTTCGTCCAGAAAAAGCCGAATCCGTGATCTGTTTTGCTTCTATGAATTTCTCTGCGTCCTCAGCATTTATTATTCTGTATGCCGTTATGATTGAACTGATCTTGTCCTCTCCCCAACCCGCCTCAGTGAATTTCTTAACATGATTTTTCTGAATTTCTGTAAGAGGTGATGCTGAACGATTCTCGACTCCTTCCACTATACCCTCTTCTAATCCTACCGCGAGTCCGGAATGAGCAGATACTTGCTCAGATACTTTTCTCAAAATCTCTCTTAACTGATCCTTGGAATATTCTGGTGATGTTGGGTCAGCCACTATGTTTACGTTTATGTTAGTTATATTAACATCGCCCGAAGTCTTCATTTTCCAGAACCTAACGATGTTCTCTGGAGATGCGTCCTTTGTCTGCCCCTTCTCATCAGAAAAGTACGCCCTTAACCAATTTGATGCGCTTGCGACTCTTGCGGCCAGAAAAGTAAAGAACGCTTCAAGCGACAAGAGTCAATCCTCCTCATTCTGACGGGAAAAGTATCTCCATTTCAGATATATCGGTAATTACCTTCAGTGACCCAGGAAGTATCGCTTTCACATCACTTGCTTTCACCTTCACTTCTGGGTCATCAAGGGCTTTAACTTCTTCGCCGTTCAGAACCAGTACTCCAGCTTTGTTAATCTCAAAACCAAGCCCCTCCAGTATCTCCTTTTTGCTGACCCCTTTAATGGTTAACCATACCAAATCCTTGCTGTTCATTATTTCACTTTCTAATAACGGGATCTACCCACAATACTTCTTCAATTGATGTAATGCTATTACCTATTAAGTTTTATCGACGTACCTATGGCGCCTATATACAGTTGGATAAATAATTAATTTATGCATCATTTCTTATTGAAAACAGCGGAAACCGACTTTGCACTTAAAAGGGCATTTTTGAAAGAATTTAGATCCGACTTTCATCTTTTAGGTGCAAGATTGAGTCTAGGTGTAAAGCCGGTCTGCTCATGATTGCTCTCATGCTCTGGGCATGATGGTGAAAACAGAATCGTTTTCACGTCCTTTTACAAAGATTTGAGCAAGAAAGCTCCGATCTTCAGAGAGGAGATGAATTGCGGCACTTTTATGCATCGCAAAGGCATTAAGATCCAGGCACGAAACTACTCCTGTGAAAACCATGAGGAAGTCGTGCACGAAAATCCCGTGCAGCGATTGATCCGAAAGGACTTCGACATGAGGTTGGGAATGTCTCCGTTCCGCAGTCTTAGCAGAGGAATGGGTTGAAGACGCACCCCGATTGCATGCAGACAGGGATGTATGCAAATGTAGCACTGACACCCACAGAAGCGCAACTTTCAGGACTGGAAAGACACCAGAACTCGGTAATGGGTTCTCGCAAAACTGTCCCGGACCGTGAGGGATGAAGGCGAAACCGGAGCAAAAATGAGAACCTCCTATGCTTTAGTGAGGAGAATATGTCAGAATTAGTTCCTACATTTTATGAACCAAAGTCTGCGGAAGCTGATATCTCGAAAAATTCATTTTTCGGTGAAGATCATTCTTTCATTAAATCGGAGAAGCTCAGAAATTTACCCGGACTCTCCATCCGTCCTTCTCCTGCATT
>JAJYDZ010000291.1 GCA_021790415.1 Thermoplasmata archaeon
GACATAAATTTTGAAAGGCTGTGAATTACAATATCTGCACCATGGTTCAGTGGTTCCGAGTTGTAAGGTGTCGAAAGAGTGGAGTCTACAATAAGCATTCCTCCCTTTTCATGAACTATTTCAGCGATCAATTCAATGTCATACACCCTGAGCATTGGATTTGAGATCCCTTCAAGAAATACTATCTGGTTCTCTTCAATATTTTTAATGATGTTAACGTTTCCTGGGTCTGAAACTTTCAGCTGTATTCCCATTTTCAAAAGGAAACTTGTAATAAAATTATATGTTCTTCCAAAGAGATCTGCGGGAATCAATAATTTCTTTCCTTTTTCAAGCTGTGTGAACAATGTAGTTGATATTGCACCCATTCCAGATGATGTGCATGTAGTCATTTGCGCATCTTCAAACATTGAAATAATTCTGGAAAGTTCTTCAACTGTTGGATTTGATTCCCTTGAGTATCTATGCTTTTCACCCTCGGGCATCAGGAATGATCCAGTTTGGTATATTGGAAAAGTCAAACTCCATGCCTGCTTTTCAATAGTTTCACTGAAGAATTTTTCCCTCAATCATCACACCTTTCCCTATTTTTCCATTATGTATGGTAAAGTCAAGATTATAACTATCCATCACTGAACCTGTTATATCGTCCATTCCATTATTTATTGTTCCATCAGAAATCACAAGAACAGAGGGGCCAGCTCCACTCAAACAAACTCCATAAGCACCCTCCTCTAAAATTCCTTTTTTAAGACCTGTATAATAAGGGTACATTTTTTCTCTTGCTTTTTCAACTATGGGATCATTCATACCTGATCTTATGAGTTTCTCATCTTCATTAATTATGCCTGCGATTAGAGATGCAAGATATCTGGAACCATGAATATGGGTTTTTAATTGTATAGTTTCAGGCAGCAATTCTCTTAAAGCAAGGGTTTTTTTCTCTATCTCAATCTTTGGCATTACAACTGTAAAACTAAACTTTGATTCATTTCTGAGGCTAATGGCATGAATTGGATCAAATGATGTGATCATTGTATAACCGCCACATATGCTTGCAGCAACGTTGTCGAAATGGGGAGTTCCAGAGGCAGCTGTTTCTCCAATTCCGGCAAAATAAATCTTTTCATCCTGGCTCATGTTAATGCCAAAAAGAGAATCAAGAGCACATACAGCAGCTGAGGAGGAGGCACCACTGCTTCCAAGCCCAAAACCTGACGGGATAGATTTTTCAATTCGAATGGAAATGCTTTCTTTTATCCTGTAGTGTTCTAATACATTCAAGGCAGATAGCCCTGCACTGTTTAGTCTTGGATCTTTTGGAACATTGTTCCCTATTATTTCTACTGCCGAATTGTTTCCAGGTTCTATCTTTACTGTTACACTTTCAGAGAAAATATCCAAACTCAGGCCCAATATATCAAACCCGGGGCCAAGGTTGGCAGAAGAACAGGATACTTCAGCCTTAGCACATTCCATTTTTTGAAATTGAACAGTGCTAAAAATTATTTATTTAATAAATTATGATTGGAAGGTATTTTTTGGTGAAAAGTTAATGACTGCATAAGAAACTATTTTCGATTTATAAGCTTATTCCAGTCTCTTTTTTAACTTCTTTAATAAATGCTTTGAAAACCTCACTTTCTGCCGGTGTATTTATAATATCTCTTATGAAGGAATCAGGAGAGTTCCTGTAACCAACGAAATTTTTGACATATCCTTCAATGTTCACCAATGCTCTGATCTGAATTACTGGTTGTATCCTGTCGTTTTTCCAGTACCTCCTGCCAATGTTAATTTTCTCATCTCTCAGTGAAAGATAAGCAATTTCTGTTTCCACACGATCCAGTTCAATTCCAAACTCCAGGGAATAAAGTTTAGAATAAAGTGCAAGCTGGTCCACATAACGAGAATCGATTTTTTTGGAAGTTTTAAAATCGACGAGAACATGTTTTTCAACAGTGCCATCCAAATATGTATACACGCCGTCAATCTTCCCGGTCAATGTTAATCCTTCATTGATTGAAGGGAAAACCATGGGGAGATTCTTCTTGACAGAAAGTTCAGAATATTTCCATTCACCGTTGTATGTTTTGTGTACAAATTCATCATATTCCATAAAATTTTTCCAGGTTAAAATTCCATCATCATCCAGAAGCATGTCCGGTTTTTTCTTCTTAGTGATGTATGTTTCGATCATTTCATGGATTGAGGTGCCAAATATCATTGAAGAACTGCTGTATCTAATGCCGAGGATGTATGTAATGATGAAATCTTCCAGTGATTTGGGTGTGATCTTTGTCATCATAGTATAACTGAGATTCTGGAATTTCTTCATCTTATTCTTAATGTTGTTTATCAGCCACTGATCCTCAGGCACTTCCACTGTGGGGGCCATCTTGTTCATTGGAACAAACTCACTTTTTTCCTGTGGTTTATTCTGGTATTCAACTCTGTTAGCAAACTTGGATGAATATCGCAAGGCCCATTTCTCTGAAGTGATTATTGATAAGGTTTTCTTAGCTCTTGTAATAGCTACAAAGTCAATTCTATTCTCCTCTCCTCCCTTATCAATAGAGCTATATGAAAATGAAAATTGCGAAAGGGCAAGTTCAACCATAAGATCAATGGGACTCTTCCTTTCTCCATTTGAGTATTTAGGCATATAGACAACATGGTCAAATTCAAGTCCTTTAGCCTTATGGGCAGTCAAAAGGGTAATTCTTGAATCTTCTTCTGCGAAATCCTCAGTGGAATTTCCCTGAATTATATAGTTAATGAAATCCTGGAATCCCCTGAAATATTCTTTTCCTTCAAAATTCCTATAATATCTAATTGTTGAGTTAATATCGTTTGAAGTTTCAAAAGCTTCTCTGGAAAACTCAATGCTTTTTGGCAAAATCCATTCTTTAAACAGACCCTCAATAGATTTAACATCCTTTCCAAAATTTTTCTTCAATAACTTCAGATGATCCGGAAGCATTTCTGAAATATCTCCTGAAGCAGTTCTCAACTCATCTGCAAGCCTGACCGCATCTTTGAAATCGATCTTGGCAAATGGAGTATATAGCATAGGGATTACAGAAGCTGAATCATTGAATACTATCCCTCTGACAAATCTCTCAATATGTTCATTCCAGGTATCTGAAACACCTGAACCTGAAAGCTTTGTGTGATTCAAGGACAGTTGTGTAAGAAGTTTCGACAGGTTTTCCGCTTGGGCATTTGTTCTTGTAATAATGCCTATAGTTTCTTTTTCACCGGAATTAGATAGAATGCTCTGTACCTGTCTGATAACTGCATCAGGGACTTCACTGTCTTTTTTTAGGACAATCAGATCAACTTTACCTGAATCTAATTTATTAATGCTAGACATTTTATTCAATTCTGCCCCAACATCTTTATTGCTTGCATTATTGAAAAATTCTATAGCAAAATTACTTATATTCTCTGGCAACCTATATGTATCAACGATTTCTTTTTTTACGAATTCAGGATTATTGATGTATGAGTTAAAAGACTCTGTATTTCCACCCTGGAAACCAAAAATTGCCTGCTTCTTGTCGCCCACTAAAAAGAATTTCTCGCCTGATTTTGAAATAAGTTCTCTTTCAAGCTCACTTATGTCCTGCACTTCATCCACATATACATAAGGATACTTTTTAAAGCCA
>JAJYDZ010000292.1 GCA_021790415.1 Thermoplasmata archaeon
AGACAGTGAAATGGAAATCTTTGACATTAAAATTGCGATGAACTTACTTGATTATGTCATAAGTGAAATGTTTCTTCAGAATGTCCTCAATCTCGATTTTACTGACAATCTTCATGATGAGGATGAATGGGCCATGAATCGAACTTCTCCATTGAAGAATGCTCGTGATCTTTATTATTTCTTCGTTATTTTTTCTGCCCACACATATAATGAAAACTCGTATTCTTTATCATAGGATTTAGGAAAGGTGCCCCCTCATATACTTAGATCATAATGTACAATATCTCTCAATTCTGTAGTTCTTGGATGTAATGGTTAGGAATACCACAATTATCGACAGGACTTGCCATTATTCATAGGCAAATAATTTATGGGCAAAACAGAAATTATTGGTGGAAAAATTGAGGTACTGGCCTAATCGGTATTATAAATCTCTGTAAAACTTCAATGCATAAATTCCGTTGTCGGTTATTTCAAGATACTTCACTTTATGATTTTTATCTCTGTACTTTTCATTCAACAGTTCCCTGTCAGTCAATTCCCTGATCCATTTTGAAAATGTACCCATTATAAGTTTACGAACCTCACCATTTCGAGTTTTTGCTGTTGTATTAAAATCTGTTTCCAGTTTTGCGAACACATCCATATATTTTATTTGTTCATCATAGCCTCGAGTCGCATCATACACTATTCTCAATATCTTAACATATTCAGAATTTTTCATGAGAACCTCCCGCTGAATTTTTGGAATTTCAAATCTAATGACGTCCTGTGATTTGTCAACATAGTATGGTATACCATCCAGCCAAATCGCCATTGTATATAGGTAAAGGGCTAGAACTTTTCTCCCACTTGTAAGATTAAAATAAAAGCTATCTCCTGCGTGTTCTTTCTTAATTCGAACAATTTTCTCCATTACATCATCCATATCATTCCCCTTCACTTTCTCTTCTGAAAATTTTATATCGTCTTCCTTTGATCTATTCCGAAGTTCTTTTATAGCATTTTCAATAGCCTCATCATCTCTATTGTTCTTTGAACCTTCCATCTGTTCTTTGAATACCATTATTTGGTCTATATGGAATTTCTTCTTTGCCACCTTAAACGTATTAATGATGTTCTCTCCCGCGGAAAAAATATGTATTTCCTCTTTTTTCTTTTCGTTACTCATTCAATCGATATGATAATTAGAATCTAAATATAATTGTTTCTAAAAATGGAAATAATTTCTGATTAATTGTATATACTTGTAGTACTATATCATTTATGAACAAGTTGAACTTAAATGATAAAGTATCAGAATGTTCTGAGAAGGAGATAATAGACATATCATTCCACCAAGACTCGGAAACACTTCTGATAAGCCATGCCATAATTGATGGAATGAATATAGCAATGCTCAGAAAGAAAAATAAGAAGGGGAAGTTGAACGATATTCTAAAAGTCTATAATATGTTAAAGGACTCTTATGATACGGTTGAAATATATGTGGATGCAAGCATAAGATACAGGATAGACAACAAAGGCAATCTGGAAAAATTGATCAAAGATGGAATTATATTCATCTGCCCAGCGGGAATAATGGCTGATGAACTGATATGGAAAAGATCTACTTCCCTCACTTCAGAAGGGCATGATATTGCAATAATCACAAACGACATGTTCCCTGTTACTAAATATTCTCCAACGTTTCACAAACTCAAAAATATCACGGTTTCAATTCTAAATACCGGAGAAGTTTATATGATCGAACGAGATTTAAACAGACTCTACCATCGTTTGCACGACAGGTAATAAATGTTGTTTAAACAGTTCTAATGAAGCAAAGTTGAGTAAAAGAAGGTTAAGAAAATGAGTAAAATGACAATGGAAAGCGAAGAAAGAAAAAGAGGATCAGTTCAGTTACTATTGGTTGGGCACTCAACCGAACACATATTAAAGGTTATGCAGGAGTTTTATCCTATTCATGTTGATCTATTCACTTCATTGGAACTTGAATCAGAAGTAATTGAATTCATGATGTCCTTGGTTGACTATAATGGTACCTATCTTATCCAGGTAATTCCATCATTTACTGAGGAGAGTCTCATTACGGGAATTTCAGTAATATCCTCAAGATATTACGAATTAAAAAAGAAATTTCCTAGAGAAAAAATATATTTTGGTGTCACTGGGGGGACTAACCCAATGGCTGTAGAAATGGCTATTGCGGCAATAATAAGTGAAGAATCTATGCATTATGTCATCAAGGGCGTTGATACTGAAGAGGATCATAATAAGGTAATCATATATGATACAGGGGGATTGAGAGAATTTATAAAAAATGGAAACGTAAGGAGGATAGATTGAATGGTTTACGATTCTGGTAGAAGATTTCAAGAAGAATTATATTACAAAAATCTCGGTGAAGAAGGAGATGTACTGAAGGAAAACTCTCCTAAATTATTAAAAGAGTATTTCAAACTCCTGATAGACTATAGAGATAGAATGAAAGAAAAGGAGAAGTTGGCAATTTTTCAAATAGAATTGATCCACTCCAACAACAAAAAAAAAGAATTCATTGACGAAGAAAAGGGATATAGAGTGAAAATCGTCATTTCATCACAGGTAAAGCAGGAAGATAAATACTACGCAGAGTATATTAAGGGAAGGATACTTGATGAAGATATCACAAGACTCAAGGATTTTAATACAAGAGATCATGAGCATCGTTATATCAAAATTATCAATTCAAATAAAGATGATGAAATCCTTTTACTAGAATCTATGCCAAAAACAACAGAAGTAATTCCCGATCTTAGCGATTGGTCAATACAAAAGGAAATTGATGCACTAGAAAAATTAAAGGACAAACCAGATCACCACCATTTACCATTACTTAGACTTGCAGGAAAGAATGTAGATAAATACTGGCAGATATCTGAGCTTGAAGACATTACAGATTGGAAAGTTCTCAAAGATTCACCTTTTGAAGGGTTGGAAGAGCAGAGAATGATGGTTCGTAAGGCCCTCTCCACCAATGATTTTGCAATCATTGAAGGACCTCCGGGCTCTGGAAAAACCACGGTTATCACTGAAATAATACTGCAACTCTTGGTGAAGAAGAAAAGGGTTTTGTTAGTAGGCTCAACACACGTGGCCGTGGATAATGTTCTTGAAAACTTGATTAATTATCCAAAAATCGTGGTTCCTATTAGAATAGCGCCTATGGAAAGAGAACTCCCTCAAGCTATTCTTGATCTAACCTACACCAACTATGTGGAAAATTTCAAAAAGAGATTGCTTTTAAGTATGCATAAAATAAGAAATAAAACAGAAATTCAGCAGGAATGGGAAGGAATATTACAGTCTGACAAGGATAATAAATTCTTTGAAAACATTCTTAATGATAGCATCAATCTCGTAAGTGGGACAACTTTCGGTGTTTTAAAATTCCCAGAAATAGCATCCAGCATCAAGATTAAAACATTCAAACCGCTATTTGATGTTATGATCATCGATGAAGCAAGCAAGACATCTTTCCAAGAATTTCTAGTACCAGCGATGTTTGCCAGAAAGTGGATCGTTTCAGGCGATCCTAATCAGTTATCTCCATTTACAGATAGGGCTTTTGTTGAAGAGGAGATCGAATCTTTGATTAAAAAAGCTTGTGATAAAGATAAAGTG
>JAJYDZ010000293.1 GCA_021790415.1 Thermoplasmata archaeon
GTGTTGAGTAATTTCTCAAAATAGTTTATTCCAGAATTAAATTGGGGTTGTGGTGTTCATGCCCAACCCCAAGAGTTGTAAAACAAAGAAGGATAATAAAGTTTGACCTCTATACAATGAATCGCTCGTTAAAAGGATGGAGAATCTTCTCGATTTTAGTGCAATCGAGAATATTAAAGAGGATCTGGCAAAACAGAATAGAAACAAGGTAGGTAGACCTTTCATATTGCCTGATACTGTAGTGGAGATATTCGCTCGTCTGCGATCGGTGTTCAATGCACCTTTCTAGATCCAGAATTCTCTTCTTAGAAAGATGAGTGGCCTGCTTGGAATACCTAAGATCACATATTCCGCCATATATCTCAGAATTAGGAAGATCCAGGTACCTGAGATATGTAATCCCTCTGTTTCTATGGCCATAGATTTAACAGGTTTCAAGATTACGATAAGGGGTGACTGGCTCTCAGACGAGTGTGACAAGAAAGAGAGGTAGGATAAAGTTGCATGCTTCTGTGTGCACTGATCATGTGAATGCACAGAAGGTCGCAATCATGTCTGCGCATAAGCAAGATTCTCAAATATTGCCTTTGCTTGTGACAGGAAGGGAGGAGGATCAGATATTTGCAGACAAGGCATATGATTCCAGAAAAATATTCAATCTTCTCGATGCAAAATGATACCGATGTAATTGTCCTCAGAAAAAACTTCAGGACAACACCAAGGGGATCTCCTCTTAGGCATAAGACAGCAAGACAGTGATAGTTGAGATATATTTCTCAGGACTGAAAAGAGTTATCGTTGGAGTCGGGATCACTTTTTCCTTCAGAGCATATTCGAACATTTTTGTATCTGATTCGTTCATGAATTCGTAGACGTGCTCATTCGGGTTGAACATAATAGCGAAGTCGAGAGCCTGCTGTTCCGGGTTAATTTATTCCCTGCCGGATATCTGTTTAACCTAGGTCTTGACATCCTGGAGGAACTTGTTCTTGTGGAATTCCCTCTCCTCATCGGTATTTGCGTCCAGGTATGCACGGAAATTGTCGAATGGGAACTTCACATCCATGTTTATCTCAGGTCCTTTGGGAGTGAAAATGTAAAATCAGGTATGGGCCCATTGGATGCAATCATCTTCTGCTTCATGTAGTTCACACCCTAAACAAAGCCCATCATGTGCAGTATGTCATCCGCCATCCTCTCGCCCCACTGACCTCGTACCCTTGAATTTGATAGTGCCTGGTTCAGCTGTTCGGCAATTGACTGCATCTTCTGTGTCTGTGCGCTGGCATTCTTTATTGCTTCAGTAAGTTCCCCAAACTTTGCAGATCTGTCGGCTTCGAGATCTGTCATGAGCTTCTTGACAGACTCGAGCTCTTTGTTCATGTTCTCTAATCTCTTGTCGATCAGTTCTTTCTTGCCTTCAAGATGAGTAGTCCTTTCCCTAACCTGACCAGAAAGAGTTTCCTCTGCTGTCCTTGTGAAATTCTTATTAGCCTTGTCAAACGCCTCCAAAGTGATATTTCCAAATGTGTATGTCATTCTGAATTGTGCCCCCTGACCGCTGTGTCAACTATCTTCTTTGTGTTGACCTTCATCAGGATAAATACTCCAAATCCTATTGTTAGCCAACAATCAGTCCAAGCAAAAATATCACGTAACTTCCCAACAATCTAATACCTCTCCTTGTGTAATGAGAAAGAATAAGTAGTATCAATATTAATACGTACGCTTGAAATAAACTAATTTATTAAGTGATAGCTTTAGAGATGTTTGGAGTGCAATATTTACTACAGCGTCAAAGCCAGTTGGACGAGCTTGCCTCAAAATAGATGAAAGGACGAGGAACACAAAAACATTAAAAAGCGAGATATAAAATTTTCAATGTGGGTAAGAAATGGGGTTTCCTTTTAGCCAGTCAAGGGAGGATAATAAAGTCCGATAATGAGCCAAGTATTGAACTTAGAATGTGTGCCAACAAAAAAATGAATGTCTCTTGTGAGCATATAATCCAGATATTTCTTTTTAAACTCATTTATGGCAGTTTCCTTGTTCCCATATCTTTTAAGCCATCTTCTCCATGATTCTATCATTTCCCAGTCTTCACACATCATATTGTGTCCCTTGCAATTCTGGCCATTACAAAAGAAGTGATACCTGAAGTTGTAATTGATCTTTTCTAAATCAGTTCTAGTCTGCCCATCGAGAGTCATCTGAATACCCTCTACTATTTTCTTTTCCTCACTATCAGCTTCTTCCCTTTCATCTATACTTAAGTCTACAATTTCTCTTGGCTTGACAAGACCTAAAGATGTATTGTCTATCTTTGATTTACGCTCGAGTTCTTCGATAGAATCCGATAACAGGGGAAGAATTATCTGATTTCTTTCTTTCCATTGTTTGTCAACGCCTGTATCAACATGATTAATAATTTTCAAGGTGCTGTATCTTACTTTGTAGCTTTCTTTTCGATTCAAGTATTCCGAAGCCTTTTTGCATTCAACATTTATCCATGAATATTTAGGGATATTTTTGCCTCCTCTAAAATTCTCAAACGGAACCGGATAGAGTCTTACGAATTCCCCATTCTCCATGATACCTGCTGTGCAGACGACTGAGCCGTAACGTTTACTTTTCTCTGGGTAGGCCTTAACCGTAAGTAGTACATTCATTCTAAAATAACTCATAAATGGATGACCTCATATCCTCTATCTTTCAGTCTTTTTTCTATTATCATTCTATGGCAGTCGTTATAATTAGCTTCTAGACACATTATGGCACTCGTATTTTTCCTTGCAATTAAATCAAGAAGGTCTAGATAAGATTTATTTGAATCAAGCCACTTAGAATACTCTAAGAAGAATTTCTCTCTATTACCGTTTTCTTTAATCTCAACTCTAATATTCTTAGGAGCACCAAGTTTGGGTAGGTTTATGTATTCTATATCTTCGGATTCAAGTGTCTCCTTTAGAAGTTTCTCCGAAAAATTTTTATTATAGCTAAATGGATTATTTCTAATATCTACCAACTCAGTTATCCTATTAGACTTCAATAATCGAAGTATCGTTTCTTTGGTCTTCCCTTCGTAACCCAATGAGAAAATAACAGGACGATCTGCCTTTAGGACAACAGTATGGTCATTTCGTTCAACCAAGATTTTATCTCCCCTTTTCCATCCAAGATCTATAATGAAATCTTTTGGCAATGATACCATATAAGTTCCACTCTGTCTTATTAGAGTTCGTTCATTCTTCTTCTGAATTCTTAACATCTAAGACGTTATAAATTAGTACTATATGAGTATTTATATAGTAGAACCTAAAGAGAATACTGTTGTTCGGTTCATTTAATTTTAGAGGCCCGCTTGTTTGTACTTAATTTCAACTCTTGCTATCTTTTCAATGGAGGAATCATGAACATACGAGATTTATGAGGTTAAAGGGGAGATTGTAGTTAGAAAAATACAATAAACTCGATTTGTATGATGGACAGAACCCAATGGACTAATCCATAGTGTATGTTACCCGCCTAAGGCATGAATAGTAAGATGTACCCTACACTCTTGATCAGAAGGGAGAACATGTCATTTGCTATGTCTCCGACAGATATCATTAAGAAAGGAGCATATTCGGTTTTATTTATTTACTTTAAAGCATTATCAA
>JAJYDZ010000002.1 GCA_021790415.1 Thermoplasmata archaeon
GGTTGAGCTCTGCTAAGAGGTATGTGTATAAGCACATGAATGTGGAAGATCTTGAGAAACAACTAAAGGAACACAGGAGTGAAGGAAAAAGATCCCTTGTGATAACAGATGGAGTATTCAGTATGGATGGAGATATCGCACCTCTCGATGAAATAGCAGAGGTGAAGGAGAGGTACGATACCATGTGTTATGTGGATGATGCTCACGGAGAAGGAGTACTGGGTAAAAATGGAAGAGGCATAGTTGATCATTTTTCCTTGGCGGGAAAGGTTGAGGTAGAAATGGGAACATTTTCGAAAGCACTAGGCTCAATGGGCGGTTTCGTAGCCGGTAGTTCTCATCTTATTGATCTACTCAGGCAACGTTCAAGACCATTTCTATTTAGCAGTGCTTTGAACCCTGGCGATGCAGCTGCTGTTCTAAAATCTATTGAAATAATGAGCAGAGATGACTCGCTGATAAAAAAATTATGGAAAAACTCTGAAATCCTGAAGAAAGGACTTATTGATAATGGTTTCAAGCTAACAACAACAAAGACCCCAATAACACCGGTTGTTATTGGAGACGAAAGAAAAACTGTGGAATTCAGTAAGCTGCTGTATGAAGAGGAAAATATATTCGCTTCTCCAATTGTATATCCCACAGTGGCTATGGGAACAGCGAGGATAAGACTGATGCCATCTGCTGTTCATTCTAATGAAGATATAGCAAGAGCGGTTGAAGCATTCGTCTCAACAGGTAAAAAATTAAAAGTAATTTGAATTCTCGTATATAAAAAAATTAATTATAAACATAATTTTTATATGTTCCTATGATTCACTCGCAATGATTGGAGCAATATTATCAGGCGGGTATGGGAAGAGATTAAAACCTTTGACGGATGAAATTCCCAAATCGCTTATTGAGATAAAGGAAAAATACACTATTATGGACAGGCAAATTTACGATTTTCAGAATGCAGGCATAAAAGAAATATACATACTATCGGGCCACCTTGGAGAAAAAATAGAGGAGCGATATGGTAAAACCCACATGGGAATGAATTTTCATTATCTAAAGGAAGAAAAGCCCATGGGCACACTGTATTCAGTGAGAAATCTTATGAAAAATTGCCCTGATCAGGATATTGTGCTTAGAAACGGAGACACAATAACAGACCTGAACTTTAGCGAATTTATCAAATTTTCCATAAATTCACCGTTTCAAATGATAATGTTCATATACAGAATGAAGAGTCCTTTTGGTATTGTCGAGACCCTAGGGGATCAGGTAACAAGCTTCAAAGAAAAACCATTTTTAAGATATTTTATAAATGCAGGGGTCTATTATATAAAATCTTCAGCAAAGGATATATTTTTTGCAGATTATCTTAATAAAGATATAGAAACAACAGTATTTCCTGAACTTGCAAGAAGAAAGTTGATCGGTGCATACCGAGAAGAAACTTTCTGGATGGGCATTGATAGCGAAAAAGATCTGGAAACAGTAAGAAGCCAGTATGCAGGGAGGGTAGATTATCCATGGGGATATATGAAAAATGCCTTTTCCGGAGAAAATATTTCTATTGTGTCATATCATATGAAAGAAAACTCCAGGATGTCGCTGGAAATGAGGGAAGGAAGTGTGATGCGTATTGTTGAAGGTGAAGGTATGGTGCGCTCGCACAAGGATATAATTTATGGAAAGGACACGGTTGTTGATGAACCAGGAAAACTTGAAATCATATGTCATAAGACAACTGAATTTGAAATAATATCAAATTCAAAATAATGGTTTCCACATTACATATGCATCAGATCCATCGCTGTAATAGGCAGGAAGGGTCGATGTTATAGAGTAACCCAGTCTTTTGTAAAATTTTATTCCAAGAACATTGTCAGTTCTAACTTCCAGTCTTACACTAAGAATTCCTAAATATCTGCACTTCTCTTCGAATTTATTCATCAATTCCTGCCCGATACCCAACCCCCTGTACTTTTCCTTTGTTGCAAGTAGAAGTACCCTGGCATCATGTTGAGTTTTTCTGCTTCCGGCAAGAAACCCGATAATTTGCTTACCACCTGCGAAAACATAAAAACCTTCATGCCATGAAAGAAATATCTCATAGACCACGCTCTTAGAATAAGATTCAGATAGAGATGAACTGCAAATCTCCATGACTTCGTCGATGTCCAGAGGATCGAATTGCCTTATTCCCCCAATCTCGAAAGTTGTCATGGCCATGGAATGAATAATTTTTTGATGCATAATAAATTTTGCAAAAGTTATTGGCTAATTGCTTTAACATTTGCCATAGGGTGGATAAAAGAGAGTAAAACGTTATTATCTTTCAATTTGTTGCATCATCTGCCACCGGTCAGAATTGAAAGTGGTCGGATCGCATATTGCTTTAGCCATGCCCGCATTCTTAAATTCATATGGCTTAGCATGAAGGAAAGAGTACTTTCAGATCGAAGCGAATTAAAGTCCATGGAAATTCCGTAAGCAACTCTTGAAGTGGGACGCCTTGCGAAAGCTGAGCACTCAATCCTTCCTAATCGCCTTTCTCCTTCTTATTTCTCTGTTATAAGCATCAGCAACCTCAGTGAAACCTACAGTTCCGAAAATCATGGAATGATCTTTTGAATCCACAACAGCTAGTTTCCCTCCCGGTTCTCTCGTTAGTTTATCCAGAGCTTCATGAATATTTTCATCCTTTGAAATAATCGGTATGTCGGTTGACATTACCGATGAAACTGGTCCACTAAGGTCACCATTAAGGTCAATATTTTCAATGGAAAGATACCCAACCAATTTCCCATCATCCACAATCATTATGGATTTCGTTTTACTCTCCCGCACTTTACTGACCGCTTCTTTTATCGTGGCATTACTTGGAACATTAATGAAATCTCGTTTCATGGCGTCAAATACAGATATTTTGTCCATAATTGGATTTTCATATTCATAACTGTGTGCTGGGGAATCTTTTCTCGTATTAACCTGGGATCTGTATACTGAGTACTTATTTCCCGATACAAAATAACTCACGGTTGTTGCGAGCATTAGGGGAATGAAGAGAGCATAGGATCCAGTCATCTCTGTACCCATAATAATTATTGCAATTGGGGCTTTTGAAATCCCTCCAAAGAAAGCAATCATGGCCACTATGATAAATTCTGCAAAGTTAAGGAATGAAAACACAGGGAGAAGTTCATGAAAGGGGATATATATGGCAACTCCAAGGAATGCTCCTGAAACAATTCCTGGGGCAAAAACACCACCAGAACCACCTGATCCTACAGTTAAGGAAGTTGCAACGATCTTCAATATGAAGAGAAGCAGGAAAAACAGTGAAAGGTATAACCAGAATCCAGAATAAAACAAATTGAAATTTTCATCCAGGAGTTGCTGGACCCATCCATATCCCAGGCCAATGACCTCGGGAAATTCTATTGCTATTAGACCCATCAATAAAGCTCCAATAGCAGGTTTTGCCATCTTGGGAATCTTCTTTCTTTTATTGAAAAAACCCTGAATCCCATAAAACGTCTTAACATAGAAAATTCCGCCGAAGCCGGTAATTATCCCTATTAAGAGATAGGCAAGTAACGCTGTGGGGTGAAAAAAGCCAATGGTTGTGGTTACAGGTATATCAAAAATTGTTTTGTATCCGACGAAATAACCGAATATTGAGTATCCGACAACCGAGGCAATTATTGCCGGTATCAACGCCTCCACTTCAAAATCTCTTCTATAAAGGATTTCTGTACTCAGGATCGCCCCTCCCAATGGTGCCAGAAAAATGCTTCCTATTCCGGCTCCGATTCCTGCCGCTACTGCAATTCTTCGGTCTTTATCGTCCAGTCCGAATAAATCTGAAATCATTGACCCAAAACCCGCGGCAATTTGAGCGGTTGGACCCTCTCTTCCTGCACTGCCCCCTGATCCTATTGTGATTGCAGACGCAACTGTTTTTACGAGGGGAATTCTTTTCCTGATCTTGCCAGCCTTGTTATGGAACGCATCAATTGCCGCGTCCGTTCCATGACCTTCAGCTTCGGGAGCGAACCTAAAAATGATAAAGCCTGATATTATTCCTCCAATAACTATTGATACTGGTATGAAATAATATTTATAGTTTGTAGGAAACGAATAGAGAGAGGTTCCTGATACTATTCCTGAGCGAGGAAGGGTGAATCCAGTAAGATTTTGAAACATATAAATCGTTATCAGGTCAATGGCAGAATATAACGCAAGGGCTCCGAATCCTGCAACAACGCCAATTATGACACCTATAAGGGTCCATTTTCCGGCGGTTGTGGATAAAATTTTGTTTAAAATATCATGAAGGATTCGTCTACGAAACATTCTTAATTGGTTATTTATGTTTCATTATTAATGTTAACTTTATGGAGTCTTAGACAGACAGGATTTAACTTGATATTAAGGTAATATAAATTGTATTCATTTTTGATAAAATTGGGTAAGGAACTTGAGCAGATGAAGTATTTTCATTGTTTAAAGGGCTTCTACGTTATTCATAACAAAGATTCAAGTACTCCAAAACTAATTCAATGTCTAAGTTAAGGGCGGATTTATTAGTTAATAGAGTCGAGCTATCCGTTTACACACATTATACTGTCTTTAAGGGCGGGCAATGCGCAAAAGTATTATAGCAATTTGTCGATAGAATACGGATAAATATCAAATGATGACAAGTGTTGAAGAGCAGATTGACCGGTTCAGAAAAAATATGATTGGTGAAAGAAGAAGCCCTTATACAGTGAAAGAATATTCTTTTCTATCGACCATATTCCTCAACTTTTTAAATAAGGATCTTGACCAATGCACGCCAGCAGATATAGAGAATTTTAAGCTTTATCTGGCAGTGGAAAGGAAATATTCTAAATCTTCACAGTATCTTGCAATAAAGGCGGTTAAACATCTTTTCAAATCTAGAAATATAAAACCTCCCGAGAATCTGATTGCTCCCAGGAGATCGGCTAAAATGCCTGTATACTTGAGTCAGAATGAAATGGAAAGGCTCGTGGAAGCTTCAAGGGAAGATTTAAGGGATAGATCAATGATACTACTCCTGCTTTACACAGGAATGAGAGTGGGAGAACTATGCAGCCTTAAAGCTGAGGATATTGACATACCTGAAGGCCTTATCAGAGTTCGTTCAGGTAAAGGTGATAAAGACCGGATTGTTCTCATTCCCAAGGAATGCTCGGACGTTTTATCCCAACTCTATTCAAGAAATATTGCCTCAGGAAAATTCCCAGAATATTTCTTTGGTACAAGAAATGGAAAGATTCACCCCACCACTGTCGAAAGAGTTGTCAGAAAAAACGCTAAGAAATGCGGAATAGAAAGGAAAGTCACCCCGCATACGCTAAGACATACATTTGCCACAACTGTATTGAAAAACGGTGGTGACATAAGATTCATTCAGCAGATTCTGGGCCATGCCAGTATTGCCACCACACAGATCTACACCCACATAGACAGTTCGACTCTAAGGGATATGTATTCTAAATACCGGCCAAAAATTTGAAAAGAGCAATACGATGTCAATTCTTCCTAGTTACCAGATAGTCTGAAAGCCATAACAGGAAATCTTTTGTATTGTTATCACCATTGATTGTTTTAACATATTGCTTCCCTGACAATATAAACTTTTCAATTAGTCTTCTTGAATAGTCATATGAACCCGATTTCTCTACAATTTTTTTAATTTTTTCAAATTCGGCATCAGAAACATTTCCCCTTTTAAGAATATCTTCAATAAATTGAGATTCTTCCCTACTGGAATATTCCATTGCTTTAATCATGAGAAGTGTTTGTTTACCCTCGTTTACGTCACTTTTTACAGGTTTTCCTATCTCTTCTTCCTTTCCAAACAATCCTATAATGTCATCATGAAGCTGGAATGCCAGACCGGTTAGGCAGCCGTAAGCGCTAATTGCCGCAGTGGGGCCATCGTAACCTGCAAGTGTTGCACCTAATAGCAAAGGACCTTCAAGGGTGTATTTGGCAGTCTTCCACAAGTGAAGCCTTATAAGGTCATTCATTTTGAGTTTCACGCCTGCTGTTGTTAACATGTCTATCCCTTCACCATATCCCGTTATCTTGGTTATTGAAATGAGTTCTTTCATAGCTTTATTCTTAATTTTATCATTAAAATTAGTTTCTGAAAGAGCTTCATAGGCATATGTCATCGCAAGATCTCCTGCTACAATTGCAATATTCTCTCCCATTCTTCTGGCTTCCCTCATACCTACAAAATCTTTTTCCAGAACTTTGTGTAACGATGGCTTACCCCTTCTAAGATCGCTTTGATCCATAATATCATCGTGTATGAGGAAGAAAGATTGGGTCAATTCTATTGATATTGAAGCTTTGTAAACTTCCGGGTCTGGTTCCTTGAAAAGGTTATGCCCACAAACAACTAAAATAGGTCTTATTCTTTTACCTCCCTGAACTGTATAATCGGCAATTTGACCTATGAGTTTTTTTATGCTGGAATCGCTTATTTCTCTGATCCTTCTTTCAAAAAATCTCGAAAGTTCTATGTTGATGTTTTTTCTTGCCTCTGAAATGAATTCATCTGGATTCATTTTTGCGCTGTCCTGAGCCATATGGCATAGAATCATTAAAGTGTATTTATCGCTTTATGTATAAATGGATCGGCATCCTGAACAAATGAAGCACTTATGCGGTATAGATGAGGCGGGCAGAGGGCCTGTTTTTGGGCCAATGGTCATTTCAATAGTTTGTGGGGATGTTGATAAAATTTCTGCCTCTGGAGCAAAGGATTCTAAAGAAATGAGTCAGAGCGCCAGGGAAATAACTTTTGATAAAATATTGAATGACGCTGAACTTGTTAAATTTGAGATCATAAGCAGTAAAGAAATTAATCGTCTCATGGAATCAATGACGCTCAACGAGATTGAAGGAAGGTATGTCTTAAAACTTTTGGAATACTCAAATTATTCAACCATCGTTGATTCCTTTGATGTAAATGCAGATCGGTGCTCCAGCACTCTGTCTAAGAAAAGTGGAAAAAATGTAATATGCAGACATAAGGCCGACAGAGACTATCCTATTGTTTCAGCTGCATCTGTGATATCAAAAGTTATTCGTGAAAGGGAAATGGATAAAATCAGAAATCAATATCCGGGGATAGGGTCCGGGTATCCTTCTGATCCATATACTATTGAATATCTTAGATATGCTTTGAATAATAACGTTGACTTGGGAGAAATAGTAAGAACTAAATGGAAAACCTATACTAATGCTTTGAAGGAAACAAGGCAAAGAAGATTGTGATTCAGTAAAGTGAATCTTTTTTTGGAAAAGAAATCACATTAATGAGATTATTCATTCATTTTAGTATTTATTGGAAATTTCATTAAATGTTAAACCAAGATATCTAAAGGATTAGAGGAAAAAATATGTCGCTTCCAATAGATTTAATTATACTGACTAATATTTAAGCAGTCAAAAGTGCAACAAAGCTTTATATATATTCTTTATCAGCCATTCTGTTTGGCAATAAAAAACGTATAAAAGAAGAAGAATTGCTCGAGGAAGATGTCTAGTTTGGGGACATATTTGTAGTCATAGGGTTGTTATTCTCACTTTTTGTCATTTTTCCATTCATTTTTTCGGCACAAAGTATTGGAACTACGGTTAATAACTCTGTTCACAATGGAAGAACTGTTGTTTCAGTAACCGCCACTAGTGAGGTCATGACTAACAACATAGAAACTCAACTTGTTAGAAGTTCATGTCCAACAGAAAGTTATACTTTCGGCTTGGCATTTCATTATCATCATCATTGGTCTGCTTATCACGGATTGTTCAGTGGCTGTGACTCTGGAACCTACACAATGGAATTTAAAGACATTATAGGGTTTTCTGCAGTTTTTCGTGAGAATATCATCTATTGTGCAAGTGAAAGTGGTTCTATAACTTGCAATAACGCAATTAGTGCCACTCCGCCAACAATAGCTGTAAGGACGGTACAGGAACCTAACAATCCTTCAATACCCACTGAACTAGAAATGTTTCAATATTCAAACCTTATCATAGTTGGTAATAATGGTGGTGAACCAACGGTTGATTTGTCAGGCGTTGTCTATTTATTCGGGGCACCTGCAGTTACAGCCCAATGGAGTCCAAGCCTAGCAACTTTTAGTGGAGAGTTGTCATTGGCATGGATGCATAGCGCAAATTTCAACTATTATTGCCCTTATCCAATTGCCCCTGGAACAACATTGACAGGTTATGGAAGTTAAGAATAAATAACTTAAAGGATTGAGGCTAGAAATGAAATTAAAAACATTTATCACTCTCTTTATGACTATAATAGCACTTTTATTCATACTAATAACATTTCTTCCTCTTATGGAGGAATCTTATTCATTGAGAAATGCATTAACAGAGCCTAATGAGAAAGGTGCATGCCTTAAGTTTCAATTTTATGATCCTTCACTCTCTGTTTTAGGGGTGGAGCATAATGGTACATGTGCACCAATAGGGGGAATAATATACCTGAAGGGCGAAGGGAATCACTATACTATTACCGCAGATTTGGATAATATGTGGGCAAACTATAGTAATCAGAGTAGCTTATGCATAGGATCTTTCCTCATTTATCCCCACAAAATAACATCAGGTGAGATTGCAAATGTAAACGGAATTGAAGGAGTATTTAAAGAACAAACATCATGTCTCCTTTGTCCTGAAATTGACAATGTATCCACAAGATATTATCCATATATAATTTCCAAAACTTCTGGGCCTGATTTATTTTTGCTTCCAACTTCCAGCGAAGGAGTAGTGTACGATGGGTCTGGTTGCTTTAATCAAACGAAATCAGTTAATTTTTTTAAGGACTTATATGGGCCCCTAGGAATTTCATTGAATTTCAGACCAGGAATTGTTCTGAATTTTCAGTTAGTGAAGTCTAATATCAAATTTACTTCATTGGATGATTATTATTACATTGATCAAAACACATCTATAGTGAGTTTGCTCATTGTTTTTTCAGCGGTTTTTTTGGTTTTAGTGATACAACGAATGAAAACCAAAAGGAAGTACATTACGAAATCTGATATTCTAAAGAATAAACATCAAGAAAATCTGAGGGGAATAGTGAGGAAGAAGAATGAAGGAAAGAAATGAATCTAACGCATGGTTGAAAGTGGAAAATTGCATAAAGAAATATGGGTCAGTTACAGCACTTGATTCTGTCTCTTTTTCAGCAGGAAGGGGGGTAACAATATTGCATGGAAGGAATGGTTCCGGAAAGAGCACTATAATATCAATTTTGGAAGGTCTATCTCCTACGGATGAAGGAAAAATATCAGTCATTGGTTATGATCCAATGAAAAACCCTAAAAAAGTAATGGAGAATGTGGCATTTCTCCCAGAAAGACCACAGGTCTTTGGCGCCAATATAGTTGGGGATTTTCTGTATTGGTACGGAGAAATAAATCATTGTGATTATAATGATATAGAACGATTACTGGAATATTTTGATCTTCGAAATCTGATCAAGAGTAAATTCAGTAATCTGAGTAGTGGAGAAAAACAGTTAATAGTCTTAAGTGCCATATTATCTTCGAAGAAAAAGGCCTATGTTCTTGATGAACCCAATGCAAATGTTGATTCTGTAAGAAGAATGCAGATTGCCATGGAAATTGAGAAAAAAGCAAGAACAGGGGCTTCTCTCTTAGTTACAACTCACATGCTTGATGACCTACTTCCAATAGCCGATTCTATGATCCAAATCAAAGGTGGGAGAATAAAAAAAATACTTAGCCGAAATGATATAAAGGAAAATACAAACTTAACTGTTAGAATTTGGATGTCCAATGAACAGTCCTTCCAAAATCTGGCTGATTTTGATATAACTGTTAACAAGGATATCGTAGATATAAGAGGCGCTACTGTTTCAAAGATTTTAGAAGCATTAACACCAGAACAAAAGGAAAATATAATCAGTATTAACTCGGTTCCCGAGATGATCTGATGAAATTATTACAGTTAAAGTATGTGCTGAATGAGACGGACCCATTTTATATAAGGGAACTGCTAATGGCCTCTTTCTTCTATCTTGTTGTAAGTTCATATGTAAGTTCACTAGACTATTCTGCCGTTCCAGCTATTGATGTCTTTCTCCAGAATACTACATTCGCAGCGTTTACTATCCTAATTCTTTATGGCGCAATGCTCTCTGCTATTTTTGCCAGAGGGATCGAAAACGGTTCAACTGGCTTTTTGTTCACCACACCAATTAATAGAAAATTCCATATATTACTTTCAATGTTTGTTCAGGCGATTATTGGAGGGGCAATATTTCTTATTCCAATAGGATTTGTTTATTGGTTAACATTTTATGCACTCAATCTCTATGTTCTTGTAATAATTTATCTTGCAATTTTAGCGCTTATTCTGATTTATCTTTCATTCGGCTACCTTATTTCATCTATAACGAAAAGTGCAGTAGGGACTTTTATTCTGACGGCATTTTTCTTTCTGCAAATGAGTTCTGAATCAGCAAAGATCTTCAAGCATAATCTAACCGGGCAGTTTATCCTGTCAGGTCTTACAACAATGAATTTGAATTCCCCTTTTGGTTCAAAGGGAGCTGGTTATGTCTTTGATGCCTTAGTTTTTGCCTTAATAATGTCGGTTACTGTCTCAACTGTTTGCTATTACCTTCTGATTAAAGGAAACATGAGGAGTGGGAGATAATGCTTAAAAAACTATTTCATATAGTACTTTTCATAGTTGCATTCTTATCCATTTTTTCATTCTATGCTTACGGAGAGATTACCCAGTCCACGCATAATTTCAAGACTCAAAATTTTGCAGTAAATGTATGTAACACAAATGAAAAGAACACATTAATATTATCAAAAACAGTTTGTTGCATAACAACACTAGGGAACGGATTGAATATATCTTATGTGGGAGCAAATCCATCTTTTCCGAAACAATTCAATGTGTCAGGCATAACTTATTTTATAAATATCTTCAAAGGTAATTCTACAATATACGACAATTTATCATTCCAGGGAAGCAGTAATATCCAATATTTATGTTATCAGCATGGTGCTGGAATGTACCAAATATCAACCTATGTCGTAGTCGACACCAACAATTCTTCCGCAATATCTCATATATCATCTATTACTTACAAAGCGACGGCACTTCTTGTTTCCAGACCTGCAAACCCAACTGAACTAATCTATCCGGGAATCGTATTTGGAGTTGTTGCTGTAGTTGTTTTTATACTATCAAGAATCTACGGGGAAGATACTAAATATGTTCCTGAACGTCTTCTCCATCAGAAGCAAAACTTGAAGCGGATAAGGAGAACATAGTAAAGAAGGTTATGCAATTCATAAGATACTTTACAATAAGTTAATGTATTTTAGGATATTCTTGTCTTGTGCCGCAAGACGAATTAGGTAGGGACCAGGCAGAGATAGCTGATGATTACAATGAAAGAGGAGTTTCATTCTTTAATCTTAATAAATATCCTGATGCAATAAAGGAGTTTACCAGGGCCATAAAGATACTTCCCAAAGATCCGGATTATTATTTTAACAGGGGATTATCATACTATTCCATGAGAATGTATGAGCCTGCCATTAAGGACTTTAAGAAATCTATTGAACTATATCCTGAACATGCAGATTATTATAATGCTGCTGGAGCAGCCTTGGAAGATTCCGGAGATCTTCAGGGAGCATATGATCTTTTCACTCAGGCAATAAAGATAGAAGGAGATATACCAGATTACTACTACAACAGGGGAAACGTGCTTTGGAAATTGAAGAAACTTGAAGAAGCCCTGCAGGATTATACTGAAGCAGTAAGGCTGAACAGCATGGACCAGATTTTCGTCTATAGAAGATATGAGTTGCTTATGGAAATGGGACAAAAAGAAAAAGCTCTAAGAGATATAGAAACGGCAATATCACTGGTTCCTGAAAATTTCAATTACCACATCATAAAGGCAGAAACGCTGGCTAAAATGGGGAAGAAAAAGGAGGCCCTTGAAGCCTTTGAAGAGGCCTCAAGATATATTTCACAACCGGAACTCATTGAGGAAAAAAGAAAAGAACTTGAAAAGCTTCTTTAATTGAAGAAATAAAAGGTAAGCAGGTTGGTTCATGAATCTTTTAACGCTCTCAATTTAAGGGATTATCAAAAAGATGCAATAGAATTTGTAATCAACAGCCTCAAGGAAAAAAATGGAGCAATACTGGAATCTCCAACCGGTTCAGGCAAAACAATTATGGGCCTTGTCTCTGCAATTTCTTTTGCAAGGGAAAATAAGAAAAAAATTCTCTATCTTACCAGAACAAACTCTCAACAGAGTCAGGTTATTGAAGAAATCAGGGTCATTCAAAAATTTGTGAACATAAAAGCGACCGCAATACAGGGGAGGGGAAATCTTTGCCCATTGTATCGGGAAATTGAAAACGAAGATGATTTTACATCCGAATCGCTGTCAAAAATGTGCTCATCCAGAAAGAAAAAAGTTGTGGAAGGAAATCAGGATGCTTGCAGATTCTACAATTCAAAAGTGAAATCTGAGGAAATAAAAAGCCGTATTATTACTGAACTGATAAGTCCGGAAGCTGTTTATGAAGAACTGGTTCCTCTAGAAATTTGTCCATACGAGAGCATCAAATATGCAATGAGAGATGCAGAGATTTGCATAATGCCGTATTCTTATTTTCTTAATCCGGGAATAGCCCCATCGGTATTGTATAATTGGAGAACTTCAAGGGAAAGTATAGTTATTATTTTAGACGAAGCGCACAATCTCCCTGAACTTTCAAGGGGGATTTTCTCTTTCAAAATAACAATGAGGCAGATTGAACTCGTGGAAAAGGAGTGTGCAGATTATGGGGACCCGGAATTCCTGCCAAGGATCAGAGCGAGCGATGTATGTGAATACATTAGAAATGCCATAATCGATATGGAAAAAGAGAGGCTTTCAGAACAGGAAGAAAGCAGAATGATGTTTCGGGATTTCATCGATTATATTCGAATAAATGGTAAATTGACGGGTGAAAATCTAGAGTATATTATTGACGGATTGGGCACTCTTGGTGATAGTATAGAAGAAACAAAGGAAAAACTTGGAAAGGTACCCAGATCACATGTTAAAACACTTTCCACTGAATTGAAATTTTGTCTCAATGCAGAGGAATCAAACTATATTGCCATTATAAGGAAAGATAATGGTGGTGTTTTTGAGGCATATTGTCTCGACCCATCAATAGTTTTGAAACCTCTTCAGGAGTCTGCAACAATCCATTTATCCGGAACTCTAAGACCGTTTGATATTTACTGCAGGATGACCGGATTTGAAGAATTGCCTGCAATGGCAATTGAGAACGTATTTCCTGAGAAGAATCTTCTAATTGGATACAAAAAGGGGATTGGCACAAGATTTTCAGAATTGAACAGTGAGATGCTTCAAAAGATAGGTAATGAAATACAAAACATAATCAATTCAATTAAAAGAAAGACTATCGTGTTTTTTCCTTCAAGGAATTTAATGAATGATGTTATTGACATAGTGGGAAATAAAGGAATCCTCATCGATTCGGGCGATTTGGATCAAATAGATCTAATGCACCTTATAGATAAATTTAAGAAGGAAAACAGAGCCTTATTTACTGTTATAGGAGGGAGACTCTCAGAGGGAATAAATTTACCTGGAAAACTTTTGGAGATTGTGATCTTAGCTGGTATCCCATATCCCAAACCAGACGTGAAACAGAGAACCATAATGGCATATTATGATCATTTATACGGAAGGGGATGGGATTATGCAGTCACTTTTCCAACATTGGTAAAAATGAGACAAACCATAGGAAGACTTATACGAAATGTTGATGATAAAGGCGTTGCAGTAATACTGGATGAGAGGGCAGAAATTTTTAAAGATTATCTTAAGGGGCTAAGGGAATTTATTGAGGTTCAGAGAGAAATAGAAGATTTTTTCATAGGTATAATGAAATAATCATGATTACTGTGAACGGTTAATATTAAATCCATTTAAAGCGCTATACATCCATGCTTGCTGCACGAATTCACAGCCCGGGAGGTATTGAAAACCTAAAACTGGATAATATTGAAGAACCTGAAATAAACGACGGAGACATTCTTGTTAAAATAAAGTTGGCAGGGTTCAACCCTCTTGAATATAACCTTATAAATGGAAAGGTAGTGTATTCGGTGAAACCATTTCCTCATATTCCCGGTTCAGAGGTACTTGGAGAAGTTCTTAACGATGGAAGAATGGTAAAAAAAGGGGACAGAGTAATTATATATAACCGGATATTTGACGGTAATTGTGATCTTTGTCTCTCCGGAAGGGAAAATCTGTGTTATAACGGTGGCCTTTGGGGAGTAATAACAAATGGCGGTCTTACGGAAAAAATATTGATTAGCGAGAGGAATGTTGTAAAAATACCGGAATCAATTCCTGATGATATAGCAGTCTCAATACCAATAGGTGCACTGACAGCATATCATGCTCTGAGAAAGGCAAATGCATCAGCTGCCAAGAGCATACTTATATACGGAGCATCTGGAAACACAGGAATATTTGCTGCTCAGATAGCAAGGATCATGGGATTGAGGGTTTACGGAGTATCCAGAAAGACATGGGTCAAGGATTATGGGGTTCTGAAAACATTTCTCATGGACGACATACCGGAAACCATGTCATTCGATATCGTTGTCAATTCGCTTGGTTCAAGGTTCTGGGAAAGTTCAATAAGTCATGTAAAGCAGGGTGGTTCTCTGGTATCTTTCGGCGTTCTCACAGGAAAGGAAACCACTCTGGACATCGCAACGTTATATACAAGAGAAATTCAGATAGTTGGGAGCACGGGAGGAACAAGAAACGATCTTATGGAACTTCTTAAAATAATGGAGACCAATCAGTTTAGGGTTCCGGTTGCAAAAAAATTCAAACTAGAAGAAATAAAAGACGCAATATCTTATTATGAAACAGTTAGAGATGGAAGGGTATTAATCGAAATTTAAAATCTCAAGGTCATAGCTAGAGTGATTTCAACTTCCCGATTCGCTCTGAAATATTTCCTCCATATATATATGAAGCAGATACAAGGATATCTGCTCCAGCATCCAAAGCCTTTTTCCCTGTAATTTCGTTTATACCGCCATCTATTTCGATCATCGTATCCAGGTCATTCTTACTTATGAATTCTCTGGCTTTTTTTACATTATCCAAACTCATTTCTATGAATGACTGGCCTGAAAATCCAGGATATACCGACATAATGAGAACAATATAGGCACCATCCAGGTATTGTTCTACCTTGGAGAACGGAGTATCTGGATTTATTACAATGCCATACTTTTTTCCAGAATTTTTAATTTCCCTAAAGGTTTCATGAATATTACAAAGCGATTCATAATGAATCAGAAATATGTCAGCTCCCGCTTCTGAAAACTTTCTCCAGTATTTATCAGGTCTTTCAACCATGAGGTGAACTTCAAGTGGAACGGTTGCAACACTTCTAATGGCCTTCACCACATCTGGTCCCATGGTAAGATTGGGTACAAAGTGACCGTCCATGACATCAAGATGAAACATGTCAGCGTGAGCAGCTTCTGACAGTTTTACCTGCTCTCCAAGTTGTGTAAGGTTACTGGAGATTATTGAGGGGGAGATAATAACCATGACAGTTTATTTCAATTACATATTAGATTTTCACTCTTGTTCTATTTGTATTGCCCATTTGCAATAATAAAATCATAAGCCTTTCTGATTATTTCCTTCTGGTTCTGGAATGATAAAGACTTCATGGATTCATCCAGCGATAGCCAGACAAAACCGGTATGTTCCTGCGAAATGTGAACCTCAGAATTATCAGAAACATTTCCCAGATAGAGAGAGACCTTTTTCCAAATCTTTTCACCTTCATAAGTGTACCAATATTCCTGAAGTTCTCTGAAACCCTCTAGAAGATTCACAGTTAGACCAGTTTCCTCCAGTGCTTCCCTTTTTGCAGCAATTAGTTCACTTTCACCTTTTTCAATGTGCCCCTTTGGCATATCTAGAAAACCTTCTCTTCTTTTAAGGAATAGAAATTCTATCTTACCTTTATTTCTGAATATTATGATACCTGAACTTATCTCTTCCTTCATATTATTCAATCAATAAGAAAAGTACCTTAAATGTTTCTGTTTTGATTATGGAAATCAAACAGCCATAATAAGTGTGGTCAATATAACTACTACAAAAAAATTTTCGACATGGGCTTAGTAAGATTTATTGTTTGCTTCTCTGATGGAAAATATATTATATTTATTCTTAAATTCCAACTTCAACGACACATTTATTGCCGCCATCTGAGAACCTTTCCGTTATCTTAAAATCTTTTTCTCCCGACTCACTTATGACACTTGATCCAAGTACTCCGCAAACAATCTTACTGTTTGTTCTTGCAAGCTCGTAAAATATACAGTTATGCCTGATAATTCTCACGGTATCCCCATCTATTTCCATTCTTGCATAATACCCCATCCTGTTTAAAGCCTGAACGAAATTCTTCAATTTCTGGACTTTTTCATCTCTTGTGGACAGGTTACTAGATTGTGCGGAAAATCCAGCCTGATGAATCATCCTGTCAGCAACCTTTCCAAGAATTATATTTAACTGATCCTGTCCAAGTGTCTGCTGAATTTCATCAAGAAGTATGGTGGATAGTTCGGCATATTTCTTAGGGAACAGATCCAACCCTTTGTCCGTAATTTCGTAATGTTTCGATGGTCTTCCACTCTTTTCTTTCTTAAAAAAACCCTTTACATATCCCATTTTCTCAAGAGAATCCATGTGCTCCTTAACCGCAGTCTTATTAATTGACAGAAGCTCAGAAAGTTCAGCCATGCTTCGCTCTGATTCTCCCAAAATATTGAGTATATTGTTTTTCATTTCCCCCAGGAGACCTTCAACTGCAAGATGGTTTTCCATAATAAGTCATAATGTGAAATGTATATAAGTACTTTACCGACTTTAAACATAAGAAAGTGTTTAAATAGAAACAATCAATCATGGACATAATGACTGAACTTATCATCAAGAATCTAAGTGCAAGAGTTGAGGGGAAGGAAATCCTCAAGGATGTTAATCTTACCATAAGAGGCGGTGAAATTCATGCTCTAATGGGTCCCAATGGTGCAGGAAAAAGCACTTTGGGAAACGTTCTAATTGGACACCCCAATTATGAGATAACAGGAGGATCAATAAAGCTTGATGGCGTTGAACTCGTAGGAAAATATCCTGAAGAAAGGGCAAGGGCAGGATTGTACCTGGCTTTTCAGAGTCCCGTTGCAATACCCGGAGTAAAATTATCTGCTTTTCTTAGAACTGCTTATAAAAACCTTCATCCTGAAGAGAAGCTTTCCGTAAACGATTTCTATAAACTTGTATCTTCCCATCTAAAGAAAGTTGGCCTTGACGAATCATTTATGTCAAGATCTGTCAATGACGGCTTTTCAGGCGGAGAGAGGAAAAGACTGGAAATACTTCAAATGGTCATATTAAGACCAAAGATCATTGTTCTCGATGAAATTGACTCAGGTCTGGATGTTGATGCACTGGGTCTTATATCAGATGAAATTCTGCAATTCTTCAGCGATCAGACAGCATTCCTCATAGTAACGCACTATCAGAGAATTCTGAAGAGAATAGACCCGCAGTTTGTTCATGTCTTAATGAATGGGAAAATTGCAAAGGAAGGAGACAGGGAACTGGCATTAAGGATTGAAAATGAAGGATATGACTGGATAAGAGGTAATTAATATGGAAGTACAAAACATGAGTAAAGATGAAGAAATAGAAAAACTGCTGGAAAGTGTAAAGAATATCACTTCAAAGAAGAGTGACTGGGAATTCAAA
>JAJYDZ010000294.1 GCA_021790415.1 Thermoplasmata archaeon
AGACCTCCATGATCCGGAAAACCACTTTTCGCATGCTCTTTATGTATCTGTTCTTCTCTATAATATTATTATCATGGCGTTCCAGTTCTGTGATGGCTCGGATCATCACTCATAACACCTTGCAACTAATACACCATACTTGATGTTAATGAGAAGGAATAGTACGGCGAACAGCATCTTTAGTTTGATTTAAATTGATCTGCATTCCCCTGATCTTATTTGGTGTCTGATAAGTGGAATAAAATGGCGGACTGATGGAGAAACCTATAATTAAGATCAAAAATTGTGATCAGCGGTATATTGTTGAGTTGCAATCTCCGTTGTTATAAAGAGCAGCAGTCAGCTTTGTTTTTCCCCAGCTCCAAGCTTCACGAGCATTTCTCTAAAAAGAGCTGTCTCTTACTTTCGTTTCATTCACTATAGGTAATTCTTGGCTGTAGGTAAATGGAAATGTTATTATATATCATGATTTCAATACTAAACACAATTGGGATACGAAATTCAACAAGAAAAGTTTTCTATTAACTCTGTGAAGTGAAGAATACTTGGAGGATGCAAGGGATGACATCAGAGGCAAACGATAGTCAAGTTCGTAAATGGGCAAAAAGCAGAATGATTAGATTTTTCTCCTTGTTCACATTTACAATAATTCTTGTTTTCTTTTCAATTTCCCTATATTTGTTGATAACTGGTTTCCCATTATCAGAAACTTTGAAAAGTGTAAGTCCTTTTTTCTACCTTTTCCTATATAAATTCAGCTTACCATGGAGTGTGCCACTTATTGCTATTATTTTTTTAATGTATGGCCTTTATTCCCTCTTTTTTTCATACATGGCTTACTCTTCAATTAAGAATCACGATTTAGTATCACTGGATTCGCCGTTGGGATTCTTTGTCTTTATGTCCTGCGCCACCCTTACTCTAACATTGGTGATCTTTCTGCTTGAGGAACAGGTTGGACTGCCAATCGGAGGAACTGCCATCACTACATTCCTACAACAGAATCCTCTTGTTGGTTATGCCTCACTGATATACGCACCATTCGTAGAAGAATTGGGATTTCGGATAATCCCGCTTGGCTTTTTTTCTGTTTTAATAGTCTTTTTGAGAATGAGAAATACGAGTCAGAATATAAAACTGAAAGATTTGTTTGGGGCTTTTCTTTTACCAGGTAAATATAGGAACAAATTTCAAATTAGATTGGGAAGACTTGATTGGATACTAATAATCCTCACAAGTGCTCTTTTCGCATATGCTCACATTTACTTTGGAGCATGGGACTGGGGGAAATTTGCTGATGTCTTCGTATTTGCCATTTTTTTGGCTATTGGGTTCCTGAAATTCGGTGTTTATATGGATATCTCAATGCACTGGTTTACCAATGGCCTATTTGAAATCTACGTACTTGATATTGCATTGAAACCGGAACTTATTATTTTTACAGTTTGGCTTGTATTCGTAATTGGAATAGCGGGTTTGGTTGCTCTCACACTTTATGTATCACAAAAAAGGGCATTAAACAAATTTCTTACCCATTAAAAAAATCTTTTTATCAGGTTGGTGTTCAATATCTTGCTCTATTTCAAAAATGCACCTGATATATTCCCGAAAGTTTTGATGGCGAATAGTGCCCTTGATGAATCAGCCCTTATACTGGCAGAATACTATGTGCTGCCCAGAAAATTTACTGGCTTTAGCTTAAGAGAATAGGAGACAATTCTTATTCCTTCATTCTCATTTTATTTAAATATAAACTATTACATCTTTGTGTCTGGTTTCCTACATCGAACATAAATGCTCACTTAAATCATCATGGATGAGAAATATTCACACTGAAGATATCCGGGATTTTTTGAGTCAGTATCAATAGCATCCATGATTTCCCTTTTTTCTTTATTTAGAAGCCTTGAATCTAAGCGTGTCTGCAAGAATAGAGACTCCAGTACCTAGAATCGCACCTGCTGAGACATTTAGATAGGTTCTTTCGTTACTCGGCAATACAAACTCATTGAACATTATCTGGTCTTCACCGTTATAGATGACCTTAGAGTTTGGTGCAGTAAGAACGTAAAATGCTTTATTGGAACTAGTTTTGGAAAGCACCATATTTATGGATGTAGGAGAACTTATCTGAGTCAACTTACCGTTAAAGTATTCTAGACTCTGGTTATCTGATGCTGTATACTGTGTAAATGGCGAGGTTACGTCAAAATTCGTAATTCCAGGTAAGTAAGACGAGATTTCCATATCAGAAATGTCAACAACAGGAAAGTAAAAATTACCCTTGAATACAAAATGAGATATGATTTTGACTGCATTGATTATTTCAAAATATTTGTCATGCATCGGCACATTATTGGAACCATTTAAACTGTTTACAAGAATATTCATCGGAAAAAAAGCATTTGCATTTGTACCTAGTTGTATTTGGCAACCATAGACACCAGAACGTAATGAAAAAGACCCTGAATCATCGAATGAGTATCCAGTCACATTAAGCGTATCACTGTTTCTATAATTTGAAGTGTTGAACTTAAAATCTCCAGATAAACTCCCATAATTTATGGGTGCTGAGACATAAATGCTTCCGGATCCATATATCGATGCCATCCCATATGTTAAGATGTCTGAGTTGTTCACAGAAGTTATTAAGATGCTGTATGCATTGATATAATTACTTGAGTTATTTAAGTCATCTAAATTATTCGAAGCTGCATATTCTAGTGAACCTCCAGTGGCATATAAATAAGAAAAGTTTAATCCACCACTCGTTGAGAACGTATCAAAACTCAATGCAGAACTGAAATTGAATCCTTGTTCACTATACGGGGTGAGAAGCGACACTTTGGCTGACTGCGATGTGAATGATTCTACTGTTGTATTATTTTGATAAAACGTTGAGTAAATATTTGCAGAAGTAGGCATCTCTGCTCTTTGATTTGCACACCATAACAAATAAAATGAAGATACTATCAGAAGAATACTAAGTATAATACCCCAGACTCTTAATCGGGATCCGGCGTTCGCCATTGAGTTATAAATAACCGGGAGTATAAGAAAGGATCAATTATTGAGTGATATAATCAGTCAGTGCTCTTAAGTCTCCTCGGTCCACTGTATGCTGAGTCTTTAGTCTCATATTGCCTCAATTTATCTCTGAGAGCTTCTTTTTAGAATTCAGTAACTCCCACGTAGCCCAGTTCTGGATGTCTCTTAATAAAATTTTCAACCTCAAAATAGAGTGCTTCTGGAATACTGAGAGTTTTATAATTTTCAGCCATATGTTTCACTTATGTTCTCTATAGCATAAATTATCTGTGTTATAAATATGTTATTCATAATGTAATTTAATATACTAGAACTCTATTATCTATAACACATGCATGACAGAGGTACTTCAAACTATGAAACAATCAGTGTACCAATAGAGCTATTCCAGAGGGTTGAGCGGTATTTGGTCATTCATCCAGATGATGGGTATTCATCCACGACTGAATTTTTTAAGGAAGCCACGAGGGATTCTTTAAGACGTTTGACAACGGGAACGATACCAGCATGAAATTGCTTAAATTCCCAGCTGAAAAGTATGCATGGAAAAATTATCGACTAAAGAGGGCTGGAAGCATTCGATTGGATCCGGCGCAATCCCCAACAGC
>JAJYDZ010000295.1 GCA_021790415.1 Thermoplasmata archaeon
TAATCATCGTCATAGGATTTGTACTCGTGGGGGATAGGATGCAGGATATAATAGCTAACAGGGTTAATTAACAGGTGGAAAAGTGTTACTTGAAATATCAAAAATGAGTGTATCATACAAGACTATTCTCGGAGAGTACAAAGTTATCGACAGTTTAGACTTCAAATTAGAAAAGGGCGAGAAGATTGCAATTGTTGGAGAGTCCGCTTCTGGCAAATCTACATTAGGACTCGTAATTGCAGGAATGCTACCCCCTAATTCTAAAACAACCGGTGCAGTTATGTTTGAGGGGCGGGATATGCTCAGAATGAATGAAAAGGAAAAGACCTACCTTCGTGGCACATCTATTTTCATGATTTTTCAAAACCCGCTTAACAGCCTCAACCCGGTTAAGAATGTAGAATATCAGCTTATGGAGTGCGTGTCGCTCAGGAATCAGAAGCTATCAATTAACAGTTCAAGAGAAACTATGCTCAAAGAAGTAAATGATACGCTGGTAAAATTGAGAATGCCTGATCCTTCTGCTATAATGAGACGCTATCCGCATGAGCTTTCCGGGGGGCAGGTGCAACGGATTGTGATAGCCATGGCCCTTATTTTAAAACCTAAACTTCTCATTGCAGATGAACCAACTACAGCACTTGATGTAACTATTCAGGCCCAATTCCTTGAACTGATTAGAGAATTGAATAGTGAATTAGGGATGTCAATCATTTTCATAACTCATGATATAGCACTCGCCAATGTAATATCAGATAAACTCATGGTCTTTTACGGAGGACGCGTGGTAGAAACTGGAAAAACAACCAGGCTAATAAACGAACCTAAACACCCATACACTGTTGGTCTAATCAAAAGTATTCCATCTAGTTCAAAGGATAAGCAAAGACTGTTTTCCATAATTGGTGCTCCTCCTGCTTACTTGAATCTGCCGAATGGTTGCAAATTCAGCCCAAGATGCAACAAAGTTATGAACAAATGTATTTTGGAAGAACCAAAATTGACACAAATTGGAGAAGATATGGTGAGATGTTGGCTATATGAGTGATATTTACAGGTTTGAGAATGTCCAGAAGTATTATTTAGCGAAAAAGAGAGGCATTATAGAAACTATATTCAGAGAAAAACCGATTTACGTGAGGGCACTCGATGGGATTTCACTATCCCTTTCGGAAGGCAAAATTACAGCTCTCGTGGGAGAAAGTGGATCTGGAAAAACTACTGTTGGAAAAATTATGGCTACATTGGAGGTTCAAACTTCAGGATCAGTGTTTTTCAGAAACAAGAAAATCTCAAAAGAAGATTTCTCAACAATAAGGAAAAGCATTTCGATGGTATTTCAGAATCCATCTACTTCTTTAAATCCTAGAATGAAGGTTTATGGAATAATTTCAGAAGCACTTAACGAACAGAACGAGGTGAAGATCAATGAAGCACTTACAAGCGTTGGCCTCAATTACAATGAAATAAAAGACAAACAAGTTAGGGAGCTTTCAGGAGGACAAATACAAAGGATCGCGATAGCCAGGTCTCTCGCTAAGCGTCCAGACCTAATTATTCTTGACGAACCAACGTCTGCTTTAGATGAATCAATCCAGGCACAGATTCTTAACATCCTGGCTGATCTATATGCTTCGTACCACTTAACATACCTTTTTATAACTCATAACATAGAAGTAGCCAAGTATCTATCTGATGAGATAATAGTACTTTACGCGGGCAAAATAGTTGAGACCGGAAAAGCAGAAGACGTTATTCAGGAACCTCAACACCCATACACTCAAGTTCTTATGAAATCTGTTCCGTCAATAACCTCAAAGACATTAGTTGCCCCTAGTGGAGATGTCCCCAGCCTAATAAACCCACCAAAAGGCTGCAGATTCCATTCGAGATGCCCTTTTGTGATGGAAAAGTGTAAACAGGAAGAACCTGTACTCTTCCCTAACAAGACAGGATCTGTTGCTTGCTGGTTATATGAATAGATCAACAGAAAAAACTTTGTTAAAAGGTACAATTCTTCTTTTATTATTCTCCTTCTTTCTTGAGATCGGGCCGAATTCTATATTGAATTATTTAGAGTTTGTTTTGATATGGTATATACTTTTGTTCGTCTACATTCGGGTAAAACTTTCAAATAGATATGTCGCTGGGGAGGAATCAATCCAAACATTTAACCTGTTTGGAGGTAAAACTCTTAGATATGACGCCATTAACTTAGTATTTGTTAGGGCCGGATTCCTTCAGAGGCGTTTTGGATTGTCTACGGTTTTCATTATTTCTACTAGGTTCAACATTTTAATAAGAGACGTGCAGAACGGACAAAATATTGCTGATAAGATTAACAAGAAACTAAATGAACTCAAGATGCAGGAAAAAATAGTATAAGAAGATAATTTTGATATTTAATTAAGAAAACGTTTAAAAATAGAAAAAATAATAGTTGGGAATGAACACCCGTTAAAATTTTGTGGCAACCGAGGTCTCTAACTGAGACTCGAGGGTAAAAACAGTTAGGATAAACTGCCCCGAAATTGTATCTGAGATCATTGCCTTATCACCGAGAACCGTTCCGTTTGGAAGGGTTACATAGAAGTGTCCCTGGAGACCAGCTAAGTTGAGATAGTGTTCCGCAAGCGTTATGTTGAATTGATAGAGAGGAAGATTGCCTGGGTTATAATAACCATTGAAGTTTGGAGTAACCGGCCCAAGGTAATTGGTTGCTAGTGTGGTTCCATTGTAAGAGAACAGGTTGTCCAGTGAGGTATAATTTACTGCATGAACGAGTGCCAGCCTAAAATCGGTTAAGTCTGTGGGGAAAACCTGTGCATTCATGGAAATAGCCCACTGGGCAGGACTCGAACCTTCGTTTTTAAAGTATGAACCGAGGGCAAGTTGATTGTATGGTGATGCCTGAGCGATGCTTTTAATAGATGTGGGTGCAACTTGGGTCAATTGGACGTCGTTGGAAATGAAACCGGAGATCTTATCTGCTGTAGTCAGTGTATAGTCTATGACAATGTACTTTATGTGTGCTGGTTGCGCAACATAAGGTATATTCGAAAGATTGTTTCCCCAATAGTTTGCATTTTTCTGCAGAGCAATTGTAGAAAGGGAACTAGATATGGTCTTGAAAGTGTACGGTCCGGATCCGATTGCGCCGTTTAAGTTTGTAAAGTTATTACCCGCGTTTGGTTGAACTCCTCCATGTGAATCTATATAGGCTGGGTAAACGACATAATTGGAAGTCCCGGCAGCAAGTGCATCAACGTAAAATGGGTATGAGTCTAACAAGTTTATGTGAATTTGCAGAGGATTACTTCCGTTAATAGAAATTGCTTGGTTTGAATATTCCATTAGGTTCATTTGAGTTTTATTAGATACGTTAAAATTAGAAAGCATATGAGATAAGTAATTTGCCGCATTCTGAGCGTTCAAAGTGAGATTACTCCCCTCTACGTAATGAGTTTCGTTTGAGTAATGTAATAGTGCACTTTGGAATCCCCACGGAATGGCGTAAGATGTAGAACTGAACTGCGACGAATTGATCAAAACGAAGCTATTAACTCCAGATTCTGCAGGCTGGTCCATTAATATGGATCTGTATATTGAAAACCACACATCTGTAGCATTCAGTGGTAGATTATTGCTGA
>JAJYDZ010000296.1 GCA_021790415.1 Thermoplasmata archaeon
AGTTTTATTCCGCCCTGTTCTTCAATTTCTTGTCTAAGAGGACCATTCTTAAGACTAGAAAGGATAAGTTTGTTATCGCCCCAAATTAACTTGTTCGTCCAGCCACTAATTTGTCTGCCCGAAAAGTCAAATAAGCCTTGCTGCAGTGATGTTTGTTCTTCGTTTCTTGGTTCATCAATTACTTCAATAGTCTGAAAAGGAAGGACAGTATTTGTTATTTCATTTGTTTTACCATTCCAGACAAGTTCAACCTCTCGCTTATCATCAAATAGCATGAATCTGTATTTATCAGGAAGCGGTTTACCATCTTCTAGGTATTTGATTACATCTCTAATTTCATTGCCTGTTAATTTCATTAAGGTAACTCCAAATTAACAACATTATATCTTTTTAGGAGATAAAGAACAAAACATTTAACCATAAAATGCGAATTATAACCAACGTACAGCAATCGTATACTTGTTCTATAGCCAGACCCCTACATTTATATATAAACTCAAAACAAATGGATTGTAGGGGCAGATAATGGCTTTTAAGTACTGGACAGTTTATTGATTATATTGTCATGTAAAATATTATGGACGTCCATAATGGAACCTTTTCTGAGGTTAATCATGCAAATTAATTAATAATCGGCAGAATTTTTCCCACCCCTGTAAAAGGTGGGTACTTCCTCGGCATAACCTCCGCGGTTTTCTAGCTTTATACTTTGTTAGTCCAATAAGAAGTTAAGGTAGGGAACTTCAAGGGAACTTGTGCAACAATTTTGCCAAATATAGTATCTGCCTTCAGACAACAACCAATCTGAGAACCTAGAAGAGCTACTAAGCAACATAAGTTGATATTTAGCAAGTAAGAATAAATAATATATGTATGGAAGAAGCGGTCAGGAATAGAACAGAAATATATAACATTAAAAGGCGTTATTCCCTAGGCTTAATATCCAGAGAACAGGCCAAGCTAGAATCTGAACCAGTTATTAGACGTATAAATGAACGTGGTCAAATAATAGCTAAAAAGCACAAAGTTAAATATTATCCTGTAGATTTCGTTAATCTGATGAGATAGCAATAAACTAAAAGGTCATCAAATACAACTTATCAATGCTACAATTCAGGTAATGATTTTTAACAACAGACCTCCTGAAAAACTTACAGGAAAGCATAACGCAAGTATTGCTTTGGTTATAGCAAACATAAAAGATGCTTCCAAAAGTCCATTATCTGGTGAATCATTGATTAAAGTCTATGCATCGTACAAATTAAAAAATCGCATTAACGATATCAATATCCCATATGATATACACCTTGTGGCGGAAAAGGGGGTTGTTGATATACTGCAATACTTAAATGCGCAGGGTGCTATAGAGAATTCGGAACTATTAAACAATGGTAAAGATTATGACTTCGAGGTTAGTCTGATACCAAAAAAGTTTAATGATTTTTCTGAAAGAATCATTCTCCTTGCTTACCCCTATATTGAATCTAGACTTAGACAACTAGAAACTGGGAATATCCAAAAACTAAATCCCGATATACCCAAAACCAATGAGAAAACATCTCTCATGGTAGCAGCTGAAGTCAGATTGATAGGCAAAGAAGTAACTATATGGTTATCTGACCTTGGTTCGATAATCATTAAACGAGTCAGTCGTAATGGAGCGCCTGCTTACTTCTTGCATTATCTTGAAAATCATCAAAATGAAACACTTGGTATGGTTAAAGTCCAGCTTGAAGTTAAAAAATGTGGCAATAAGAAAGACCTCACAGAACTAGCAAGACAGTGCGGATTTGATGCAAAACTTAAAGAGCTATTCTTTTCAAAATGTGAAACGAAACGAATAGTATATTCTCCAAGTATAGATGTGCCTAGAAGCTTAGCCGAAGATTTGGTTAAAAAATATAGAGAATCGTAACTAATCGCAAGTTTTTCGTATTTTATTGCTCTCTATAGAATATAGATTTTGGTTTAGTCGTATAAACTACTATTTGCTTTACGCTTACTTCTGAAATAGTGTTTCAATATGTATCACTATGAACATCGACCCAGATTTAATTGATGCGGAAGTGCATTACTCAGACCCCATAAAGAACTTCTACTATGTGAAGGTTATCTTTCTGGGGACAGGCTTATATATAAATAGTTTTTCGGTGAAGCCATCAAAGAAAAATGGCGAGCTGTGGGTTGAGCGCCCAAAGTTCCAAAAAGGCAGAGCATGGATTAGCCACGTAGATTTTGATAAATCCTCTGACCTATGGAGGATTGTTGAGCAAAAGATATTGGGTGCTGTTAATGATTATAAGGCTGTACACGAAGACCAGAATAATAACCACAGCGATAATAGTCCATTCCCATCAGACGATGCTGAATATGAATATTTGAGGAGTCAATATGACAAAAGTCAATAAATCTCCTCCATGGGTAATAGATACCTATAGATATCTAACATATATAGATATCTATATAGATTGTAATAGATAACTAATAGATTTCTGTTTAAGGATAGATTATTTATAGATTCTGTTAGTTAAACCATAGAACAATAGCAACTAAATATATAAAGCCCCAACCTTGAGTTGTGGCGTTAGTTAAAGACTTCAAATTTTAAGGAGATATAACAAATGGAAACATATTACACAAACCCAGAAACAGCAAAAAATTTGGTTTTGTGCTATATAAAAGAGTTTTGCGAAAACGAGCCAAGATACTTTGGCACCCTGGAGCTACTACAAAGTATTGTCGAAGAAAAAGGGCTTGATACGTAGAGAGAAGACACTTGGGGTAGATAAAACTGCCCCAAGCTAAGGACATAGCTATGAAAAGTAAAGAATCTGAACAAGATACACAACAACACAATCTGGGCTTATCGGAAATTCAAGCTTTAAACAACATGATTATTACTGCGGGAGAAGCCAGAAAGATACTCAGCAAAGATGCTAGTGGCTTAGCAGATGACCAAATCACTGGGTACATCTTAGAACTTACTCAATTAGCTCAAGAATTATTGAATGTAAGCATTTTGCCTTAATAGCAATTATAATTATTTATAGGTTTTACAAATGTTGACAGATACGCAAAACAAACCAAGAAAAACAGCACTGGGCTACTTGCGTATTTCTGACAAAAAACAGATTAAAGGCGAAAGTAAAAAGAATCAGCGCGAAACAATTCAAAAGTATGCCGACGCTAATAATATAAGGATAATAAAGTGGTTTTATGATGAAGCAAAAAGTGGGAAAAATACTGAACGTGATGAGTTAAAGAAGCTACTAAAAATGGCAGCGAGCATGAAGGGTCAAATCGATTATGTAATCGTCTATAAGATGAATCGTGCTTCCAGGAATCTAGACAGCTACATCATGAACGTTAGGGCTGTGCTCGCATCAAGAGGCATATTAGTTCGCTCTGCTACCGAATCCTTTGATGATTCACCTATGGGACATTTTATGGAAAACCTATATGTTATGGTCGGGGAGCTAGATAACGAAAATAAAGCTGAAACTGTAATAGATAATATGACTAGGCTAGCTAGACAAGGATACTGGCAGCATAAACCTATTAGGGGCTACAAAGCTTGCAAGGTTAAGAATAGTGAGGGCTTTGAAAGACCATCAATTAAGCCTAAT
>JAJYDZ010000297.1 GCA_021790415.1 Thermoplasmata archaeon
TACCTGACACTTACCGTGTCTGAAAAACATACCACATATAATATCACGGAAAAAAATCAAACTGTAAATATGGTCATAAATATTACTGCAACCGGGAATAAATATCCTTTCAATCTTAACATATTTGGCCAAAATAACGGCCTTCAGTCTTATTCGGCAGGTATTTTTCTCATATCAAATTATACAGGAAATGCAAGTCTTCAAAATGCTTCAGCTTTAATTTCCAAAATTAAAACAGCCGGGGAATATTCTGCATATCTGAGCAATAAATTTCATCATGAGGTCACAGCAATTCCCTCATTTTATTATCCTTCCCTGATTGCCATTTCAAGCAATCAGTCAAGTATCTCCATTACACTGGAAGTTAACAGCAATATTAGTTCAGGAATCTATGCAATCCTTCTGAATAATATTGCTGTTGTCAGTTCACACAAAAGCATTGTAAATACCGTCTATGACGATCCTTTAATAGTCATAAATAACAAATCTTAACGAAAATGATAGTTTGACTGGATATTTTTTCTTTCCCTGCTATCCCGGGTAAGAAGCCGGTTAATTTCCTGCTAACTTCATTCTTATTGAAGGCCATCGTATTGATCTGCAGGAACGCCAGATTCTTTGACGGGATAACATTTTTCAGTGTTTCAAAACAGAGACCTGCCATAATGGTCTTCTGGAACACATAATTTTAGTGCTGTTACATACCAATCAGGTATTATTTTCCTGACAGCAGGAGGCAAACCATACCAGTTATTTCTCCCGCCTTCGCAGTAGCAAGTGATCTTGCATTGTTGATAACTTCAAATATAATATTGCTCGTAAGTATGGATCGCTATCCAGGGACAGCTAACTTCTCAATTCAAACCTGCACTGTGCAGCTGTTCTATGTTAAAGTCTCATTTTTATTATGTTATTAACAACTTTCTGCATATTATTGAATGAAGGAGGAAGTAAGTTTGCCTGTACCATTCCAGCAATATTTTTCTATCATATGACGATAATAATGGAAGCTGATATGGATTGGATATCTGGAAGAAAGTATGCAAAAATGAAGACAGATTAAGGTTGTAACATCTTTTGAAATTACAGTAATTCATGAGCACTGAGAGTTGACTTCGTAACCTATCTATATTGTATATTAATAAATTCTTATGGTATCAAGCCAGCATAAACACCTGATTTAGATATTTTAAATAGATAAAATTCTTGTATTTGGAATCTGAAAGCAATGGGGTAATGTAAAATACATAATATCCTGGTTTTACTTTCATAAATGAAGTATCTAAAGTGAACATAAGACTGCTGGTTTTATTTGTAAGATCGAAGTTGTAGTGATAGGTAGGTATCAAAATGCTGCTGTGATTTTCAATGCCTGAAACGCTTTGAGAGGTTGGTGCGGCATTTCCCATATATATGATATTAAATCCGGGACATTGGTTCATAGGTATTCCACTGCTTTGACCCAAGGTTGCATTTGGATATATTAGAAAGCAATGAGTATTGCTTGAAGCATTTATATAAAAGTCTATTGTAGAATTAGCTGCATATGTTTGAGTGGGGGTTGAAACAGTTATGGTAATATAATTGTAATTTGGATTTTCCGGCACAATCTCTCTTACAGTAACTGCCAGAAGAATGAATATTATAACACCTATTAGTATTTTTTTGTTCATTTTTCACCTAACATAAAATCTGCTGCAAATATCTCAAAGTTGAAGGCCCCGCTGGTTTCCAGATTTACATTGTAAAAAATATGCCAGTTCTGCGCATCTGGTCCGGATAATGGGGATTTATACGGAACAAAATGTTCTTCAAGGTGCGTTGAGGTAACACTATTATTCAACGTCACCTGCGATCCACCAGTACTGTTATATATGTTAACGCAGGCTAAGCTGTTGTTTGTATACATTAGGAAAACCATACACACTGTACCATCCGGCACATCTAAATACCCTGTACTGGAGCCAGAGACATTATTCAAGATATAAATTTCGGTGGCTCCTGTCAGATTTCCTGTCGGGTATGTGATGCCATGGGATTTAGATCCGGAATTTCTTTGATTATCTGTCCTGTCATAGGACTCATAATAAAACGTTATGCCTGCCACCACTATTATTATTGCAATTATTGCAAATAGCCTTAAACTATTCTTTTTCAATTAAATCACCTCTAAATACACTGTCCTTTAATTCCTTCATTTTGAAGATAATTCCGGCATAATTATTTCTCACAAGAATTGATACAAATCCAAGTACCAGAAATATTCCTGAAAATTCAGCAGTTCCGTAGAAAAACTGCGCTGAGGTTATAGTTGTACTATACGTTGCATTGAAATTATATCCAAGGTAAGAGAAAGGCATCTGTTGAGCCTGTGCTGCTAAAAGGTAGAAAAACTCATAGATATTTCCCCCGGTTATCAGATTGGAAGAGAAGGTTGATAATACTAAAGACGAAAAGAATGACGAAAATATGAGAACGAATATTGGTAGAATCTTATTTGGCAATAGCGTAGAAATAAATATGATGAATGAAAATTCGACCAGCAGAACAGGAATATAAAGCAAAGCCATAATAACCGGATCAATCAAAAAACCTGAAGTAAAGAGATACCCGTCATAAAAGAGAGTTCCTTCTCCAATATATCCAATAGTTATAAGAGATACCATAACCAAAAGTAGCGATGAAAGTATTTTTCCCATATAGTAACCAGCAATATTTGAATTAAAGGTTCTGAAAATATGGAAGTTCTTTGTCTCAATATCATCAGTTATTGAAATGGCCGGAACAATGAGAAGAAGCAAGGGATAAAGCTCAAAAAACGATTCAAAAATTATGTTAATAATATTATGCTTTAAGGATTCACTGAAAAGAAAGTAAGAATCGGGAGTGGAATTAACGTGGTGGCCAGAATATAAGATCAGTGCAGTGACTATAACAATTATTGTCATGATGATCGGGTAATATCCAGATCTGATCATATTTACAATGTCCTTTGAAAATTGAGCTTCAGCAGTTTTTCCAGCTTCACGAAGCCATTTTCCTGATCTCCCGAATATATGCCTGTTCAAGCGTTTCCACCCCCTGATTTATAATTTTAATTCCCATGGAAGATACCTTTTCTTTAATTTTCTTAATGGCCAACTCATTTCCGGATGAAATCTTACATGAAGTACCCACGACCTCTATCTGGCAATCTGCAGTGTCAATTAAATTCATAACGGACTCCCCGTTTCCTTCTACTGTTAAAAACAGGAAAGCTTTCCAGTCCTTTCCAAATTCTCTTAATGTACCATCCTTTAGCAAAAAGATTCTGTCACTGATCCTCTCCACATAGGTCAAATCGTGGCTGCTCATGAGAATACTCTTACCGTTTTTCTTTTCCTCTTCCAGGATATTGAGGATATCGCCGCATGTCATTGGATCCAGCCCTTCGAATGGCTCATCCATAATGGGGGCAGAAGGGTCGACGTTCAACGCTCTTATAATATCGAGTTTTCTCTTCATCCCCTTTGAAAAATTCCTTACAGGTTTTTTTGTCTGGGCCAATTCTATCTTTTTTTCAAAGTCGTGATATGATCCTATTCCATGTGTTACCTTATTATAATAATGCATATTT